>JBBIUF010000117.1:0-9559 GCA_037440365.1 Chloroflexota bacterium | reverse complement strand
CGAGCCCTTCGGCATCCCCACGCCGGACGAGCTGATCTTCATCTCCTGGTTCACCGGCGGCGAGGCGAATATGCACACAGCATCATGGCAATCGGTAAGTATCACGTTGGACGAATGTATCAAATGCAATATCTGCACCAGCTATTGTCCGGTCGCGGCAGTCACGGATAAATTCCCGGGACCGAAATATGCGGGTCCGCAGGCGCAACGGTTTCGCGAAAGCGGACAAATGTTGACGCCCGATGCGTCAGTGGATTATTGCTCGGCGTGTCGCGTGTGCAACGAAGTGTGTCCGAGCGGCGTCAAGATCGCCGAAATCAATGCGCGCGCCAAAGCGCAGATTGTGCAATCCAAAGGTATCCCGCTTCGCAATTGGCTCTTGGGGCGCAACGAAATTTTGGGCATGGTGGGCGAACTTGCGCCGCAAGTGGCGAACCTGGGTTTTCATAACCCGTTCAGCCGTTTCATGGCGGAAAAAATAATGGGCGTGGCGCGCCACGCGCCGATTCCGCATTGGAGCACCACAGGTCGCTTTGATGCGTGGTTCAGACGCACGCGCGGCGAACGCTTGAAATCGGACAAGAAGGTGGTATACTTTCACGGGTGTTCAACGAACTATTATGAGCCGGCTGTGGGCAAAGCGACAGTGGCGGTATTGGAACACTTGGGATATGAGGTGATCATCCCGCGCCAGAATTGTTGCGGCTTGCCCATGTTGAACAATGGCGATTTCAAACCAGCCGAAAAATTATTTCGCAACAACCTGGGTTATCTCACGCCGTACGTAGACCAGGGTTATCCGATTGTCGGCACGAGCATCAGTTGCGTGTTGGTTCTGCGCGAAGAAGCATCGGAGATGCTGGACATTGAAACTGACCGGACGCATAATCTCAAAGCGGCGCTGTGGGATGCGTCCGAATTTTTCCGCGAGTTGGATGAACGCGGTGAACTCGATCACAATTTTCGCGCGTTGGATATGGTTGTGCCATACCATGTGTCGTGCCAAGCGCGCGCGCATCGCATGGGTAGACCTGCGCTTGATGTGATGACGCTAATCCCAGGTTTGGATATTCGCGAAGGCAATGCAAAATGTTGCGGGCTGGCTGGCACGTATGGTTACAAAGCGGAAAAGTACGACATTGCGATGAAAGTTGGCGAGGAAGCATTTAGTTTTGTGCGCGCGCAAGGCGATGCGGTCAACTTTGTGACATCGGATTCCGAGATTTGCCGCTGGCAATTGGAACATGGCACACATAAACGCGGACGTCACCCCGTCGAAATTTTGGCGGCGGCCTACGGACTGTACGATTTGGACAAGCGCCGTTTGCTTTCGGAAATAAAATAATCGGAAAGGAATCATACGCTATGGGCTATGGTAGCACGGGAAAAATTTTGCACATTGATCTGACGCACGGCACAACGCGCGTGGAAACGCTGGACGAGGCACTGTATCGGCGTTATCCCGGTGGCAAAGCGTTGGCGGCATATTTGCTCTTGCGCGATTTGCCGCCGCACACCGATCCGCTCGCGCCAGGCAATTTGTTTGTGTTAGCGAACGGCTTGCTCACGGGCGCGCCGTTTTCAACCGCCACGCGCTTTACGGCGGCGGCGCGTTCGCCGTTGACTGGCGCGTATGGCGAATCGGAAGCGGGCGGCTACTGGGGACCCGAATTAAAAATGGCGGGCTGGGAAGCGCTCGCGCTCACCGGCCGCGCCGCGCGTCCAGTCTATTTATGGATCAAGGATGACCAGGTTGAAATTCGCGACGCGCAAAATTTATGGGGTCACGATCCCGAAGCAACGCAAGCGGCGATTCGGCAGGAACTTGGCGACAAGCTGGTGCGCGTGTTACAAATTGGACTCGGCGGCGAAAATCTCGTGCGCTATGCGGCGATCACAAATGAATTGCGTCATTTCAACGGACGCACCGGCATGGGCGCGGTCATGGGATCGAAAAATCTCAAAGCGGTTGCAGTGCGCGGCACGCATCGTTACGTTGAAGGCGCGCACGAGCCCAAAGTGATTACCGATCTGGGACGCACGCTCGCCAAGCGGGTCAAGGAAAACCCGTCCAGCTGGGATTTGCAAAATAAAGGCACGCCGGGCTTGGTCGGCGGCTTGAACGCGGCGGGCATTTTGCCCACGCGCAATTTTCGCCAAGGCGCATTTGAAAATGTGGATGGCTTGCGTTGGGAAGTATATGAAAAAGAATTGCTCACGGCGCGGGGCAGTTGTTATGCGTGCGCGGTGCGGTGCAAACGCGATGTGGAATTGAATGATCGATACCAGGTCAGCGGTGCGTATGGCGGACCCGAGTACGAAACCATCGGCGGCTTTGGGTCAAGTTGCGGCATTGACGATTTGCAAGCGGTCGCCAAAGCAAACGAGTTGTGCGGCAAGTATACGCTCGACACGATTTCGACGAGCGGCACGGTTGCGTTTGCGATGGAATGTTTCGAGCATGGCTTGATCGGATTGCAAGACACCGGCGGAATTGATTTGCGTTTCGGCAACACGGACGCCATGTTGCAAATGATCGAATTGATTGCCCAGCGGCAAGGCATCGGCGATCTGTTGGCGCTGGGGAGTAAACGTGCCGCGGAAAAAATCGGCGGCGATGCGCTGTATTTTGCGATGCAGGTCAAGGGCGAAGAGTTGGCGATGCACGAACCGCGTGGCAAGGTTGGCGTTGGCATTGGCTATGCGGTGAGCGAAACCGGGGCGGATCACTTGGTGGCATTTCACGATCCAACGGTGGCAAATCCTGAATCGGCGGGGTTCAAGGCGGCGCAATTGCTTGGCGTTACACAGGCGTTGCCGCCGCGTGAATTGAGTCCTGCCAAAGCGGAAAACTATTATCTCCTTGAAAATTGGAGCAGTGCGGGTAAGGTGATCGGTCTGTGTTACTTTGGCCCCGCGCCGCGCTCTTTTATTCAAATTGACGAAGTCGTGAATGTCGTGCGCGCGACCACCGGCTGGGATGTTTCGATTGAGGAATTGTTGCGCATTGGCGAACGCGCGACGAACCTGGCGCGCGCGTTCAACCTCCGCGAAGGATTTTCGCGCAAGGATGACATGCTTCCAGAGCGTTTGTTTGCGCCACTGGAAGCGGGCGCGCTGACGGGCGTGGGAATGTCGAAAGCGGAATTTGAGGTGGCACTGACCGAGCTCTATCGGCGCAAGGGCTGGGATCCGGAAACGACCATGCCCACGCGCGAGCGCCTGCGCGCACTTGAAATCGAATGGGTGGCGGATTTAATCGGAGCGGCGTAATGCACATTCATCTGGGCGGTCATTTGAATTTTTACGAGGCCCACCAACGCGCGCATCTAGAAATTGTGGTGACTGGCGCGCTGACGCTCGCCGCGCTGATTGAGCAATTGAGTTTACCGCGCGCTGAAATCGCAATTGCCACAATCAATGGCGTTGCCGCAGAAGACGATGCAGTGGTCATGGACGCGGATCGCATCGAATTTTATCCGCCGGTGGGCGGGGGCTAGTCATTCAATTGGTTTGATCCGGTGAACTAAAAACCAGCCAGGTCGCAACGACCTGGCTGGTTGCTTATGCAATAGGCAAGTGAATGATAAACACACTGCCGGCTTGAACTTGACTCTGTGCCTCGATCCGTCCGCCTTGCGCCTCGACGATAGCGCGCACGAGCGACAAGCCGAGGCCCGCGCCGCCCTGGGTGCGCGAGTGTGCTGGATCGACGCGGTAAAAACGTTCAAAGATATGCGGCAAGGCCTCTGGTGGAATTCCGATCCCTGTATCGCTAACGCGGATTTCAATTTCGCGTGCTAGCGCTTGAGCGGCAATGGTAATCGTGCCGCCCTGTGGCGAATACTTGATCGCATTATCCACCAGATTGCGAAACAGGATATTCATTTGTTCCGGGTTGGCTTGCACTGTTGGCAGGCGCATCGGCACATCCGCTTGCAAGGTCAAGCCCGCTTGCTCTGCCACGTCGCGCATGTCATCGGCAATGCCGCGCAGGATATGCGTCACATCCAGTTGGGCTTTCGGCGGAGTTTGGGTATTGCTCTCGACCGAGGCGAGCGCCAGCAGGTGATCCACCAAGCGCTGCAAGTAGCCGATCTCATGTTCCATCTGATTCAGGTAACGCTCGGTGATTGCGGCGTTGGCTTTGCCGCGCGTCTGCAACATTTCGATCCGCAGGCGGATGCTGGTGAGCGGCGAGCGTAATTCGTGCGCGGCATTGTCCACAAACTCGCGTTGTTGCGCGATCATTTCTTGGACGCGCTCTGCCATCTGATTGAACGCGATGCCGAGTCGGCGAATTTCGTTGGGCCCTGCTGGCACTACGCGTTCATCGAGCCGTCCCGCGGCGATCTGTTCGCTGGTGGTGGTCAGATGTTGCACAGGTACCGCGATCTGCCGCGCGATAATGGTGCTGGCGATGATTGTGACGAGCAACACGCCACCGCCGATCAGGAGAAAACTCAGCCAAGTTTGCAAAGACACGGCATAAATTGGCGCGGTTGGGATGGAGAGTTGCACAAAGCCAAGCGACTGACCGTGATCGTCGCTGACCGGAGCCGCCACAAACAAACGCTCTTCTTTGCGCCATTCGTCCCACCGAATGGCGGGCTGGCTTGAGCCATCGCGCGCGGCGATCAATTCGGCATGGCTTTCTGTGACGTGAATCGGGACGGTTTTGTCAGAACTGAATTCGACGTTGAGGTGGGTGTCAACCAGGGTGACGCGCCCGGCAATCCCTTGCGCATACGAGTTGATCAGCGTGTCAAGTGAGCGGCCGCCCGAATGTTCAATTTCGCCGCCGAACCCCACCGGCTCGCGTAACGCATTCGCAATAATTTGCGCTTGCAATGCCAGGTCGCGTTCACTGCGCGCCATATCTTGCGCGGTCAGCCGCAAGCCGCCGAGAAAAATGACGCCGCCCAAGCCTAGCACCATGAGCGTGACAAAGGTTAATAACAAACGCGCTTGCAAACTACGTGGCGGCATGCCCCGTTCCTCGCAGTGTTGGATCAACCAACCGGTAGCCATGTCCGCGTACGGTTTCGATATAGATGGGTGTGGCGGCATTGGCTTCGATCTTTTCGCGCAACCAGCGAATATGCACATCGAGTGTGCGCGGGTTGCCGATCCAATCTTCGCCCCACACCCGGTCCAGCAAGTCTTGGCGTGACAAAGCCTGTCCGATATTTTCGATCAGCATGACGATTAAATCAAATTCGCGCGGCGACAATTCGATCAATGTGTTGCGCCGCCAGAGTTGATGCGCCGCGCGATCCAGCGTCAGCTCGCCCACGTTGACTTTATCGCTCACACGCGTGGTTTGCCCGCGATCCAGTTCCCGGCGGCGCAATACTGCGCGCACGCGCGCCAACAATTCGCGAAAGCTAAACGGCTTGACAATGTAATCGTCCGCGCCAAGTTCCAAGCCCATGACGCGATCCATTTCCTGACCGCGCGCAGTCAGCATCAAAATCGGGGTGGCAAATTCGTGGCGTAAGGTGCGGCAAACCGTAAAACCATCCACATCCGGCAACATGACATCGAGCAGGATCGCATCCGGCGCATTACCGCGCGCAAGTTCCAACCCGCGTTTGCCTGTCGGCGCGTGCAGTACCGTCATGTCTTCGCTTTGCAAACCAAAGATCAAGGGTTCGGCAATCGCTTCGTCGTCTTCGATCAATAAAATAGTTATGGTTTCATTCATCGGGTACCAGTATATATCGGCTTGGAAACGCGGGCAAATTGCAGGCGAGCGAACTGGTCCTCTGGTTGATCAGGCTGTTGCGCGCGTCATCGTGAACATGCGATAGAATGTCAGGAAGAAAACGGATGCGCCAGTCGCCGCATACAGTATCAAAATCGTCGGGTTGGTGGTATCCGAACCTGCCAAGAGACCATGTATTGTGATCAAGGCAAAGGTAACAAAACTTGCCAAGTGAATGGCGCGCCATGTGCCATAGCCGATGGATTTGCGAATGTAAAAACTAGACGTCACCGGGATTGCCAGATAGAATGCAATCTGACCCAAGCCAACCCAAAACGGTTGATAGTTCACGCTCGTGAACGGAATCAGGACTTGAAGCAACGAATAATGGATGTATTGATCGCCGAGCAAGATCAAGGGGTGGAACACTCCAAAGGCTAGTCCAAGCAAGCTGGTGAATTGGTGCAAGTCCATTGCCATCGGTCCGCCGGGCCACAAGGGGGCAACTTTGCTGGACAGCATCAAGCCAAAGACAACGGATAGCCACATTAACAAATACGCCACAATACCTGACATGCGACCCAGGTCCCAGTATGCTTTGGGCGCGGGTCCAAATAGCGAATTGACCAAGCCTGGGGCAAGGGTGGGTAAGGCGAAGACGGCGACCAGCGCGCCGCCTGCCACGGCGATCAACAGGGTGATGACGCTCAACAAGGACCAGACGGGTTGCAAAGCATTAAATTCTTCAGGTTTATTTTTGAATGACATGGGATCAATTTTCCTCGGTGGCTTGGTCGCGCCATTCGTAATTGGCTAGCCGCGCCGTTTTGAGCACCGTGCCATTTTCCAAGACGAACAAGCCAGCATAATCCGCGCGTGCGTCCAACCACTTGGCTCCTGCGTGGCTTCCCAGGATCAAGGCAACTTTCGCGGCAACTTCGGCTTGGTGCGTGGTCGGCGCGATCACGGTGGCACTGAGAATGTCTGTCTCGGCGGGTTGTCCGGTTCGCGGATCGATGATGTGATGTTGCGGTTGCCCGTTACGTTCCCAATGACGATAATCGCGACCGGAGGTTGCGATGCCACCTTGATCCACAAACAAGGTGGTCAAGTCAGCGGCTGGGTTGAATGGATCAAGCACGGCAATCGGGTACGCATCGCCATTTGCCATGATGCCGCTGACGGCAATGTCGCCGCCGGCATCCACAATCGCGGGCGCAATTTCGGCGAGTCGTCGCGCGGCTTGGTCTGCCGCCCAGCCCTTGGCGACGCCGCCGAAATCGAGATGCACGCCGTGTGGCACACGCATGGTTCGGGCTGGCGCATCACATTCGATCAATTGCCAATTGGCAACCGGGGGTGGTTTTTGTGATCCGAGGTTTGACGATGGCGCAATCTGTTCAAAACTGCGATCATAACCAGCGGCATTTAGCGCATCGAGCAAGGTCGGTGTAACCAAACCATCGCTCGCTTGCGCGGCGGACAGCGCGATTTGCAAGACCTGCCAAAATGTTTCGCTCACTTGAATGGTCTCGCCGCTCGCGCGATTGATGCGGCTTAATTCGCTCTCGGTGCGAAAGCGGCTCAAGGCGGATTCCCATTGGGCGAACCAGGTTGGCACTTGCGCGATGGCGCGTGCGGCGCTCAGATCATCCGTGTCAATTGCCGCTAACATTTCACAACCCATCGCGCGAAATTCGATTTGACGCATCATAACCTCTAGCGTGACGAGCGCGTGCGGACCGCGGGTCGCACCGAAACGGCTGGTGGGCTGACCTGACGCAGTGAGTTCGAACTCGTCGTCGTTTGCGGGCTGGTTGCATCCACGGGCTGGCTGACTGCCGCGGGCACTTGGCGCGCGGCGAGAAAGGCGTCACGCGCTTGCCCAACGGCGAGAATACCCCAGCCACCCAGCGTGGCGGCGAGTGAACCCGTCATAATCAACATTTTGATTCCATTCGAATTTTTATTTGCCGTATGACGTTTGGTTTGATTAATCATGTTGCGCTCCGTCGTGTTCATTGCTTTGGCGCGAATTATTGGTTCGAGCCGGCGCGGTTTGAATCAGGTTGCTGGCGATCACTTGAGCTGTGTTGGCATCCACATACACCGTGCCGCGATTCGTAATTACTTGAAATGCCAACGTGCCTTGATAATTGACCAACTCCGGCGTGCGCGCTAACGATGCTCCTGGTATGAGACGGTTGGCAACCTGAGCGGCTTGGTCGGCAGTGATTTGCGTTTGTGCCTGGGTTGCCGAGACGTTGCTGGGTCCTGACGTTGGCGGTAAGGATTCGGCATTGACTTGTTTTTGCGCATACGTATTTAGACCAACCGTCAACATGACTCCAATCATTACGACGATTACAAAAGCGGTGAGTGCGCCTGCCAGAGCCAGTGCCATTCGTTGTGACATTCATTCCTCCGTCCGTTTGATTTGTCACTACTATACGCCCGCGCACTGTTTTTGTGGTTAATTCGAGATAAGCGTTGTGTTAAGCTTGCGTTAAGGTCGTCGCGGTCGAAAAAATAAAACCGACGGAATCAGCACCCGTCGGTTACCAGTGGCACAATTCATTCTAGCCGGTGTTCCGCAAGCCAGCGGCGATGCCATTGATCGTAATGCCGATCACTTCGCGGATCGCTTCGGCTTCTGATGAGGTTCGATCGGGCAGAGTCCGCAAGCGGCGCAGCATTTCGACCTGGATATAGTTGAGCGGATCGACATATGGATTGCGCAAGTGAATCGAATTTTGCACGATGGGATCCGCGTCCATCAATTCATGGTGTCCCGTCACGGCGAGCACCACTTGGCGTGTGCGCGCGTACTCGGCAAACACCAGCTCCATGATCCGCTGTGCCAGTGTGCGATCCGGGACGAGTGCGGCGTACAAGGCGGCAATGTCCATATCGGCTTTGAGCAAAGACATTTCGATATTGTCGAGCAGAGCGCGGAAGAATTGCCAGCCCGCGTGCATCGCGTGTAATTGTTCCAGCGGTTGCGTGGCGAGCGCAGTGCCGAACCCAAACCAACTGGGCAGATTAAAGCGCGCTTGCATCCACGAAAAAACCCAGGGGATGGCGCGAATGTTGGTGACCTGGGTGCTGTGGCCGCGCCGCGCGGTTGGGCGCGACCCAATCCCCAGTTCGCCAATTTCGTCGAGCGGAGTTGCCACGCGCCAAAATTCCACAAAGCCAGGTGTCTCGAACACAAAAGTTTGGTATGCCGCGCGCGCCGCGTATGCCATGTGGTTCATTGCCGTGCGCCATTCGGGACGCGGTTCGGCGGATTCGTCCTGCGGCACACTTGCCAGGATCACCGCGCTCACAATTTGTTCAAGGTGACGATGGGCCAAAGCGGGATCGGCGTAGCGCGAGGCGATGGTTTCGCCTTGCTCCGTCACGCGAAAGCGCCCATTCACCGTGCCCGCTGGTTGCGCGCGAATCGCGCGATTGGCTGGACCACCGCCGCGCGCCACCGTGCCGCCGCGACCGTGAAACAAGGTGAGTTCGACCAGGTGTGTGTGGCACACCGCCGCGATTTTTTCTTGCGCTTGATACAACGCCCAGTTTGCCGCGAGATAGCCGCCATCTTTGTTGCTATCCGAATACCCAATCATGACCATTTGTTCATTCGCGCAGGACGCCAGATGGGTGCGATACTCTGGGTTTTCAAAAAGTTCCGTCAAAATATTTTCTGCCGCGTCAAGATCGTCCAAGGTCTCAAATAGCGGCACAATGGGCAGACCATCGGCACAGCCAGCCCAGCGCGCGAGCAGTAACACGGTGAGGATGTCGGCGGCGCCAGTTCCTGCTGCAGGGGTGCTGGAACTACGAGGGGATGCAGAACGT
>JBBIUF010000116.1:0-9764 GCA_037440365.1 Chloroflexota bacterium | reverse complement strand
TTTGTTAGCACGATGAATTGTTCAGGTGCCAAAGCGGGCACCGTTCGGTTCGTGTCTGGCTCGCCCGCTCAGGTGTTGCGCCTGGGCGGGCGTTTGTGTTTTTTCCGTTCGTCACCTCGAACGGAGTGAGAGATCTCGTATTTGCGACGGAAGCGATTTCTCGCTCCACTCGAAATGACATTCCACCTGTCATTTCGAGACGCGGTTCTTGCCGCTTGAATCTGTTGCAGTTTAGGCGTCAACGTTACAAAGCCAGCCCCGGAACAACTTGTTGCATCAAGTCCGAGAAAAAGCGATCCAGCCCAAAGGTGTGCTTGCCGGTTTTCGTCACCACGACTTATCACCTTGACCTGGAACAAGTGCTGACGAAAAAAGTTCACCGCCGCCTGCGACCATGGAATCGTTGTGTAGAACCAGCGTTATGGGATGCAAGCATTGTAAAGTGCTATAATGTCCATGGGCTTTTGAGATTCCTGAGTTAAGGTGTGGTAATGTCAACTCTACCACAAACGCCCTTTCACTGCTTAAATTTTGGTAAAGGTATTGATTTATCGGAGGGTGTTTATAGCTCGACGATTGATCGTTGGGCGCAATTGTAATTGTTAAAGCGCGGACACGGTGAATGATCAACCCAACACGCCGCGGATTCAACGAACGCACTGAACCTATGACTCGTAACTTACCTGTTGCTACAATGTACGCGCTCGCCATTGGCCTAGTCGGCATTGTCGCGCTCGTCGCGTTGACGGATTGGAACGCGCTCGCGGCAAATGCTCTGCCGCTGGCGTTTTTCGCCGCGCTTTCGTTCGTGCTGAAACGCGCGGGCTTTCACGCCGCGCCTGAGGTCACGCACAGTCTCGTTGGCATCATTGACCTCGCGGCGGTCTTGGCGTTTGGTCCGATCCTGGGCGCGTGGGTCGCGGCGACGAGCGGCTTTTTCTACTTGTTCTTGAACGCAGTGCGACGTGGGCAACATATGTTTCGCAACCTTGCGCTGATTCCGATTTTCAACGCAGGGTTGAAAATCGGCATGGCATATGCCAGCACCCATTTGTATTTATTGTTCGGCGGTACCTTTGCGCCGCGCCTGTTGACCCCGGAGTTGATCGTACCTGTGCTTGGCGCGGCGCTTGCCTGGTTCGGGATCGATCATCTCGGCTGGGGCTTGCTTGAATTTTTGCGTGGCGGCTCGGGCGCGCTCGCGGATTTTTGGCGGCGGATCATGTTCTATTCGGTGTGGATGGAACTGGTGCCACTGCCGTTTGCGATTGTGATCGCCGTAGAATATGGAGCGGGCGATTACGGCGTCTTGCTGATGATTACGCTCGGTTTGATTGGCACCGCGGTTGTCGTTCAGCGCTTTGCCGACACTAGCGCGCGGTTAGAGCGGCGGCGGCAAGAGTTGACCGCGCTCAACGAATTTGGGCAAGCACTGGCGCAAGCCAGCCTTGATTCTGATCAAGTCGTTCAACTGTTGCACGAACACGTGCGCCGCATTGCGCCATCCGATTTATGCCGCATTGAATTTTTCGATCATGATCGGGTGCCGCAAGTGGTGCTGGCATTTGTGGCGCCTGCAACCGAGACGCGCTATCCAAATGAATCCCAGGAAAACTTGCGCTTGCTAGATTATTTTTCCGCGCATCGCGATTCGATCCTGGCGCTTGACCTAGCCAAGCAATTTGTCTTTCCGCTCGACGCGACGGAAATTGCTGTGTCACTGGGCGCTCTGATTCGCGTTGGCGCGCGCGCGCCGCGGAGTGCGCTCATCGTACCCTTGTTTGCGGGCGATGAATTGATCGGCGCGCTGTCCTTGTTCAGCGCGCGTGAGCGCGCGTTCTCGGCGCATCAAGAACGCAACGCGCTGTTCATGTGCGCACAAGCGGCGGTGACGATCCAGAACGCGCGTCTCTTTGCCGTCGAACGCAAACGCGCGGCGCAACTGGCAACCGTGAGCGAAGTGAGCCGCCAGGTCGCCGCGTTCCTCGATCTGGACGATTTGTTACAAAACGTCGTCGAGCGCATCCGCGAACGGTTTGGCTATTCCAATGTGCATATTTTTACGGTGGATGCCACCGAGGGCTATGTGGTCTTTCGCGCCTCCGCGCATCCGCGCGGTGTCGAGTGGCGTGCGCGCGGGGTGCGCCTCCGCATCGGACTCGAAGGCATTGTCGGCTGGGTCGCGGCGACCGGCGAGCCGTTGGTGGTGGACGATGTGACCAAGGATGCGCGTTTCAAATTAGATCCCGACAAGGCGTTGGCGGACACGCGCTCTGAAGTTGCCGTGCCGTTGATCGGCGGTGAGCGCATCTTGGGTGTATTGGATGTGCAGAGCAGTGCGCCGAGTGCCTTCGGCGACGAAGATTTGTTTGTGTTGAAAACACTTGCCGCGCAAGTGGCGGTCGCCTTGGAAGATGCGCGGCTGTACAATTCGCAACGCGAAGAAGCATACTATCTCAATGTCATGTTGCAAGTGGCCGAAAACTTGTCGGCAACGACCGACCTGGATGAAGCGTTGGAAACCGTCGCGCGCATCACGCCCTTGTTAGTTGGGGTGGCGCGGTGCACGGTGTTGCTCTACGATGCGGCGGCAAAGGAATTTGTTCCGGCAAAGGCGTATGGCTTTGCGCGCGATCTGCAAGAAAAATTTCAACAGCTTCATTTTCCAGCCGATAACGCGCAGGCGTTTGGCCGGCTGGCGCGCAGTCAAGCCCCGCTCGTCATCGAAGATGCCCTGTCGTCCGAGTCGCTCGAATCCGAATATCTGAAAATGTTTGGCGTGCGTTCGTTATTGATGACGCCATTGGTCACGCGCGGTGAACTTGTCGGCGCGATGCTGGTCGATCAAGGCGGGCGGCCCACGCGGTTTACACAGCATGAAATTGACGTGGTGATGGGCATTGCGAATCAAGCCGCCGTCGCGATTGCCAGCGCGCGGCTGGCGCATGAAGCCGACGTGAAAAAACGGCTCGATTACGAACTGGGACTGGCGCGGCAAATTCAACAAAACTTTTTGCCGTTTGCCTGCCCGGTGATCCCAGGTTACGAAATTTGTTCGATGTGGCAGACGGCGCGCGAAGTCAGCGGCGACTTTTACGATTTCATTCCGTTGGCGAATGGCCGTATGGGCATCATCATCGCCGATGTGTCTGACAAGGGGATGGCGGCGGCAATGTTCATGGCGCTCTCACGCACGATCCTGCGCACGATGACGATCGGCAAGCAGACGCCGCGCGAAGCGGTTGAGCGCGCCAACGATGTGATCATTGCCGACGCGCATTCGGAAATGTTTGTCACCGTTTTTCACGCGATGCTCGATCCGCTCAACCATCGCTTGACGTATGTGAACGCGGGACATAACCCGCCGTTGCTGTATCGCGCCACGCGTCAGGAATTGACCACGGTCAAGGGACACGGCATGGCGCTCGGCGTAATGCCAAACATTGTGCTCGAAGATCGCGAAATTGAGATTGAACGCGGGGACGTCTTGTTGATGTACACCGATGGCGTGACGGATGCGATCAACGCCGACGAGGAAGAATTTGGCGCGGAGCGGCTCGCCGACCTGGTTGCGGCGAATGCACACCTTGGCGCGGACGATCTAATCGCCGAGATTACGCGCGCGGTCACCGAGTTCGCCGGAGATGGCGTGCATTTTGACGACTTGACGATGGTGGCGCTCAAGCGCACGTAGAGATTGCCGATCATGGCGATGCAAAATAAAAATAAAAAACTCAGAGGGAGGAGGAACTCTGAGTTTTTTTATTCAGAAGAGCGTTGGGGGGTCGCTCAACTTCGCTTGCATTGTAGCATGGCGTGCGTGCGCTGTCTGTAGTACCATCGCCCCCCGCACTGGGGTACTGCTGTGGCAGAATGGGGAACGCCGCAAAAAACATTGCCAGGTGCCCAAGCCTCTTGTCACGCGATCTGCTCCAGCGTATAATTCGCACGATGATGTCGCGCCTTTGGATCACATTCATTCGTTGGGCGTTTCAGTTGTTTTATAATCCGTTTGCCTTTACCTACGATTTCGTCAGCGCTGTGGTATCGCGCGGACAATGGCGGACGTGGACGCGCGCGGCATTGCCGCATCTTGTTGGCACACGCATTCTCGAACTACCGTGCGGCACGGGCAACTTGTTACTCGATCTGGGCGCGGCACGTCATGCGCCGATTGGCGTTGATCTCTCGCCGACCATGCTTCGCATTACGCGCAAGAAATTGCAACGGGCGCAGATGCCCACGCCACTCGTGCGCGCGTTGGCGCAAGCGCAACCGTTTCGCGATCAATCCTTCGATTCGATTGTGATGACGTTTCCGCCGAGTTTCGTGTACGACCCGCGCGCGCTCGCAGAATTTTATCGTGTGCTGGATGTGCCGGGTCGTTTGATCTGGGTGGATGCGGGACGCTTGTTGCCGCGCGATGCGATCAGCCGCGCGCTCGATCATGCGCTGGACGCGGTGGGCGGCAACGGCGCACCGTTCGCCGATTTTGCGCTCGCGGCGTTGACGCGCGCTGGCTTTACAGCGCAGATTGAAACGGTGCAGAATGAAACGAGTGTTGTGCTGGTGGTGATTGCGACCAAGCTGTAAATGACAGGAAATGGTAATTCCCTTTGACAACACGATCTCACTATGCTAGAATCGAATGCGATGAACCCACAAAACATTTATCTTGATCATTCCGCTACCACGCCGGTTGATCCGCGCGTGGTGCAAGCGATGGTACCGTACTGGACTGAAAAATTTGGCAACGCCTCGAGTTTACATCGCTTTGGGCAAGCCGCGTTTGCCGCGCTCGACGCATCGCGGCAGACAGTTGCCGATATTGTGCACGCGACGCCGAAAGAAATTATCTTTACCTCGGGCGGCTCGGAGAGCGACAACCTGGCATTGCGCGGGGTGGCCATGGCGTTGCGCGCGCGCGGCAATCATATTATCATCACGCCGATTGAACACCACGCGATTTTGAACACGGCGGCGCAACTTGAAAAAGAATTTGGATTCGAGGTGACGCGCGTACCGGTAGATCGGCGCGGCCTGGTCAAGCCGGATGACATTGCGCGTGCCATCACGCCGCGCACAATTCTGATCAGTGTGATGTATGCGAACAATGAAGTCGGCACCATCGAACCGCTGGCGGAAATTGCCCAGATCGCGCGCGCGCGCAAAATTATTTTTCACACAGACGCGGTGCAGGCGGGCGGCTATCTTGATCTCGATGTGAATACACTCGGCGTGGATTTAATGTCGCTGGGCGCGCACAAATTTCATGGACCTAAAGGCGTGGGCGTGTTGTATGCGCGCAACGGCACGCCGCTGATGCCAACGCAAACCGGGGGTAGCCACGAACGTTCGCGCCGTGCCGGCACGGAAAACATTCCGTATATCGTCGGGTTTGCCCAAGCACTGCAGATCGCGCAGAGCGAGCGCGAGGCGACTAACACGCGGTTGGTGGCCATGCGCGAGAAATTGATCGAAGGAATTTTAGAGCGTAACTCTGGCGCGCAACTGACCGGCGATCCGAAAAATCGTTTGCCAGGTCATACGAGTTTTGTTATCCCGGATGTGATCGGCGATGAAATGATCCTGGGTCTCGATCTGGCTGGGGTGGCGGGGTCAACGGGAAGCGCGTGCACCGCTGGCTCGCTCGAGCCGTCGCATGTGCTCGCGGCGATGGGATACCCGGCGGATGTCGCGCGCGGTGCGTTGCGCTTGACGCTGGGGCGCGACAATACGGACGCGGATGTTGACTATGCTGTCCAAGTGGTTACTGATGTAGTTGGCAAATTGCGGCGCAAGTAAAGGACGAGATTAAAACGAACGTGCCAAATCATGATACGACAGTGGTCGTCGCGATGAGCGGCGGCGTAGATAGTTCGACGGTTGCCGCGTTGTTGGTCGAGCGCGGCTATCGCGTCATAGGCGTGATGATGCGGCTCTGGAGCGAGAGCGGCGCAGGCGATGAGCGTTTCGCGTCGAATCGCTGTTGCTCGCCGGAAGCGGTGGCGGACGCGCGCGGCGTGTGTCAAAAACTCGACATTCCGTTTTATCTGCTCAACTATGAAGCCGAGTTCAAAACCCAGGTCGTTGATTTTTTTCTGGATGGCTATGCGCGCGCGACGACGCCCAACCCGTGTTTGCAATGCAATCGGCAGATCAAGTTTGGCGTCTTGCTGGATAAAGCGCGCGCGCTCGGCGCAGACTATTTGGCGACCGGGCATTATGCGCGCGTTCGCGAGCGTGAGGGCAAATTTGAATTATTGCGCGGCGTTGATCCGAATAAAGATCAAGCGTATGCGTTGCATCTATTGACCCAAACGCAATTGGCGCACACCCTGTTTCCGCTGGGCGAATTCACCAAGCCAGAGACGCGCGCAATGGCACGCCGTTTTGGTTTGCGCGTGGCAGAAAAACACGAGAGCCAGGATTTGTGTTTTATCGCGGACGGCAACTATCGCAATTTTTTGCGGCGCAATGTCCCGGACGCGCTCACGCCCGGTGAGATTGTGGACACGCGCGGCAAGGTGCTGGGTCAGCACGCGGGACTAGGATCATATACCATCGGTCAACGCAAGGGCCTGGGATTGGCACTCGGCGAACCGCTGTATGTGATCGCGCTCGACGCGGCGAGCAACCGCATGATGGTTGGACACGCGGACGAATTGGGCAAGCGTGAGTTGAGCGCCGCATCGGTCAATTGGATTGCGGGCAGTGCACCGGAGCAGGCGCTTCGGGTGACTGCCAAGATTCGTTACCGCGCGATCGAAGTTGCCGCGACGGTCACGCCGCTCAATGAATCGCGAATGCGCGTAACCTTTGATCAGCCGTTGCGCGATGTAACACCAGGGCAAGCAGTTGTCTTGTATGCTGACGCTGTGTGTTTGGGCGGCGGGACAATTCAGTGAGCGATTAAGTTGGTTTGTTAATGCGCCGCGCGCAACGCGCATTAGCCGGTTGGCACTTGTCTATGCCTCCTTCTTTTCTCGTCCTGGGTTTTGTATTAGCAAGCATCTACGGCTTGGTGTTCTTTATATTTTTTGGACACGGCTGGTGGCGTTTGCTTTTCTATTGGTTTGTTGGCGTCGCTGGATTTTTCGCGGGACAAGGTGTAGCGAGCGTGCTGGGTCTCGCGTTGTTCAACATCGGCGACCTGAGTCTGGTCGAAGGCACCGTGGTCAGCGTGGCGAGCTTGGTGGCGGTGCGCGTCTGGCGGCGCGGGTAAACGATTGCGCCAGGTTCTAAACTGTGCTATAATCGTTTTCGAAAGTGAGGCAAACCTGTGTCATTCGTCCGTGATCTCGCGATTATTTTACTCGCTGTGGAATCGCTCGTTGTCGGTGTGGTCCTGATCATTCTCGTGTGGGAAATTCGGAATTTGGCGAAATTATTGCGCGAAGAAATCAAGCCCATTCTTGAATCGGCGGACGAAACGGCACGGACGGTGCGCGGTACCACAGTGTTCGTCAGTGAAAATTTTGTCAACCCCTTGGTGCGCGCCTCAAGCACGTTCACCGGTATCGTTGAAACGCTCCGCATACTAGCGCGGCGCAAATAGATTTTGAATTGCATCGGTTTTTTTGTGAGCGAAGAAAAACCGAAAAAGGAGTTTAACCATGTCTGACAGTCACGGGTGGGAATTTCTCACCGGGTTTTTGCTCGGCTCGGTCGTCGGAGCGGCGGCGGCGTTGTTACTCGCGCCTCAATCGGGCGAAGAGACCCGCGAAGAAATTCGCGAGCGCGGCATCGAACTAAAAGGTCGCGCGACGGATTTATCCGAACAAGGTCGCAAGCGCGCCGAGGACCTGAGCGTGGAAGCGCGGAAACGCGCGGACGAAGCGCAAGAGCGCGGACGTTTGGTGCTCGAAGAGCAACGCTCGCGTTTGCAAGAGGCGTTAGACGAAGGGAAAGATGCCGCCGCGAAAAAACGCGACGAATTGATGGCGCGTCTCGAAGCCGAAAAAGCGAAACGCGCGCCTGCGGCTCCTGCCGCCGAATAATTTTTGTGAACCCAGCTCGGGCAAATCGCATTGCGCGGTTTGCCCGTTTTTGTTTTTTCTACGCGCCGATGTATAATCGGTGAGCGAGATCTAGTTTGGATCGATTAATCACTGACGCTCGAGTTCCTAAACAGGAGGCAAGGATGCGAACCCCGATTGTCGCGGGTAATTGGAAAATGAACAAGACGATTGCTGAAGCGCGCGAGCTGGTCAATGCTCTGCGCGGTGACTTGGCGCAGTTGGCGGCGAATGGCAAAATTGAAATTGTGTTGTGTCCGCCATTTCTAGCGATACCCGAAGTTGCCGCGCTCGTGCAAGGCACGCCGATCCAGGTTGGCGCGCAAAATTTATTTTGGGAAACCAAGGGCGCGTTTACGGGCGAAGTCTCGCCGACGATGTTGAAAGAAGTGTGCCGTTACGTGATCATCGGTCATTCGGAACGACGGCAATACTTTGGCGAGACAGATGAAAGCGTGAATAAAAAAGTGCGCGCCGCGCTCGCGCATCAACTCAAGCCGATTGTGTGCGTCGGCGAAAATCTCGCGCAGAACGAAGCCGGGGAAACACAAGCCGTGGTTGGCGCGCAAGTGCGCGCGGCGTTCCAAGACCTTTCGCGGGATGAGGCGCGCGGCATCGTGATCGCGTATGAACCGATCTGGGCGATTGGCACTGGTAAAGCGGCGAGCGGCGCGGGCGCAAATTCGGTGATTGGGTTGACGATTCGCGGCGCGCTGGCGGATGCGTACGACGCGGCGACCGCGGACGCGATCCGTGTGCAGTACGGCGGCAGTGCGAATGCGAAAAACGCCGGCGAATATTTCGCACAACCGGAGATTGACGGCGCGCTGGTCGGCGGCGCGAGTCTTGTTGCGGCGGATTTCATCGCGATTTGCAAAGCGGCGCTAAAGTAATCGGATGACTCGCGTTGGATGCAATGTAAAACGCGAAACGTAATCCTCAGATGCCGATTGTCATTTTTCTCGTTGTCTTTGTGCTGACGGTGATTTTGCAACGCTGGTTGCATCAGCACATCCAAGGATTTGCGCTTGCGCTGACCGGTAATCCCGGATGCGCGTTGCGTCTGTTGTTCTATCTATTGTTGCCGGGCGTGATGTTGCACGAAGCGAGTCACTATATTTTTGCGAAACTCTTGCTCGTGCCGACACACGGGATCAGTGTGGGGATCGGACGCGCGAATAAAAAGAGCGTGAGTCTCGGCTCGGTCAACATTCAGCACACGGACCCGATCCGCGAAAGTTTGATCGGCGTTGCGCCGTTTGTGGTTGGCATTGGCGCGATCTGGTTACTGGCTGGCGTTGGTTTTGATCTGTGGCCCAATGCTGGCTTGTCCCTGCAACAAATGTTTTTGCGCGTGCACGATTATGCGTACGATTGGACGACCTGGTTGATCCTGTATTTGATCTTTGCAGTTAGCACGGCGATGATCCCGAGTGAATCGGATCGCGAGCCATGGGGCTTGGTACTCACGCTGTTTGGCATTGGCGTGGCGATTTTGTTTTTGCTGGGCTGGACGCCGCGCGTGCCGCCGGATGCGGTGGCGTTTGCGCGCAACGTGCTCGACGCGCTCACGTTTGCGCTCGGAAGCACGGTCATTGTCAACGGCGCGATTGCGATGGTGTTGTTGATCTTGGAGCGGACAGTGGAACGGATTAGCGGCAAGCGCGTCGAGTATCGAGCCAAGCGGCGCTAGTCTCGCGATCCATAGTGAATAGATGTTGGATTGAAAACAACCGCGAGGATGAC
>JBBIUF010000115.1:0-9793 GCA_037440365.1 Chloroflexota bacterium | reverse complement strand
TCAGGTCGGACGTGGCAAAGCGGCCGCCATCGAGTTGCACCATCGGGCGCAAGTCCGGCGGAATCACCGGCAAGACCGTCAACACCATCCATTCGGGACGATTCCCAGATGCGCGCAATGACTCGACCACGCGCAGACGTTTGATTTCTTTTTTCTTGGTCTGCTTGGATTTGGTAGCGCGAATATTATTTTGAATTTCTTCAGACAATTTTGCCAGATCGATGGTTTGCAAAATCGCATAAATCGCTTCCGCGCCCATCGCCGCTTCAAACAGCGTGCCCCACTTGTCGCGCATTTCGTGGTAGCGCGATTCGTTGATGATTTCGCCGACACGGATCGCTTTCAATTCGTCCATGCGGGTATCATGCGCGTCATGCACCTTGTCCGTTTGGCTATCCAGCTTCTGGCGCAATTTCGCAATTTCGTCGCCCGCGGCATGGCGCTTTTGATCTTTTTCCGCATCCAGCAATAATCGCTTGTCCGCTTGCTTGGCGCGAATATCTTTTTCGATCTCGGCAAGGTGTGCTTGCACCAATTCGTTCAAGCGTTTGCGATGCTTGGTCCCGATCACATCGCCTTCGTCCGCCACGATTTCGCCCGTTGGCTCAAACACAATCGCCTTGCGAATTTCAGTGCCTTTGTCTTTGGCTTCGTCAATCCGGGCTTCGAGTTTTTTGGCGATGCTGACGATCTGATCGGTTTTCTCCGCAAGTTGCTCTTCGAGCTTTTGCACTGCCGCTTCGGTCTTGCGCGCGAGCAAGTCGAGATCTTTGGCGGACTGCGCTTCCAGCGTGTCAATTTCAGACTCGGCTTTGTGTTCCATTTCTTGCGTCTTGTTTTGCGTTTCCTTGCTCAGACGTTGCATCGCGCGTTTGCGCGCATCTTCGTCCACTTTCATCACGATATATTGCGCGAAATACAACACGCGCTCCAATTGGCGCGGCGAAATATCCAGCAAGAGACCAATCCGCGACGGCACGCCGCGCACGTACCACAAATGCGAAACCGGCGACGCGAGTTCGATATGCCCCATGCGTTCGCGGCGGACGCGCGCGGGCGCAACCTGCACGCCGCACTTGTCACAAATAATTCCGCGATTGCGAATTTTCTTGTACTTGCCGCACGCACATTCCCAATCGCGCGTCGGTCCAAAAATGCGCTCGTCGAACAGCCCATCCCGCTCGGGGCGCAAGGTGCGATAGTTGATTGTTTCTGGTTTCAGAATTTCGCCATACGACCATGAGCGAATAATATCTGGCGACGCTAAACTAATTCGAATTGCGCTGAAATCTTTTAGTTCCATTATGGCTCCCGCTAAATATGGACACGGAGACAGGTAAACCGGCAGATCGGCAATCAGTTTGCCAGTTTACCTGTTGGTTCAGTTTTTGCTAGTCTTCCGATACTTCACGCCCGCGGCCACGGCTGATCTTTTCGCCACGCGCGAAACGCTCGCGCCGTTCACGTTGCACATCACGTTCAGTCCGTTCGCTTGGTTCGCCGCGAAGCAAGCCCATGCCGATTTGCGGCACATGCTCTTCGCTTTCTTCCTTGCCGAACTGCAACCGTTCACCGTCAGGGCTAAACACCTCGACCGCTAAGCCGAGCGATTGCAATTCTTTGACGAGAACACGGAACGATTCTGGCACTCCGGCTTCCATGATCTCTTCACCCTTGACGATGGCTTCATACGTTTTCACGCGCCCCGTCACATCGTCGGATTTCACGGTCAACATTTCCTGCAACGTGTGCGCCGCGCCATATGCTTCAAGCGCCCACACTTCCATTTCGCCAAAGCGTTGACCGCCAAATTGCGCCTTGCCGCCGAGCGGCTGTTGCGTGACGAGTGAGTAAGGTCCTGTTGAGCGCGCATGGACTTTGTCTTCCACCAAGTGCGCGAGTTTGAGCATATAGATGATTCCAACGGTGACCGGTTGATCGTACGTCTGTCCCGTCTTGCCATCATGCAACATCATCTTACCAGCCGTTGGCGGCGGCAATTGAATTTCCTGACTCACTTTTTGAATTTGGTCTTGCAGTTCATCCTCGGTTAGCTTGTCCGATGGTTTGTGTCCGTACATTTCGAGCCACAGGCGAAAGCACGCGATGCGCACCGCTTTGTCCAACACCATGCGTTCTTCCGGCGTGTGCGTGTCATCTTCAAACGCGAGTAGCTTGTCCGGGTCATAGCCCTTTTCGGTGATCCATGCGCGCAAGACTTGGCGACGCGCATAATTCCGATCAGACGACAACTTGCGTTTATCCGCGCCCTTGAGGTATTCTTGTAAAAAGAGTGCGCGCGCTTCGTCATCATCGTTCAGATCGTCAAGGTTGTATTCTTGCTCCTTGAGCCATGCCCACGCGCGTTCGGTGACTTGGTACCACGCCTTGTCCATCATCCACGCGCGCGCCAACTCCGCGCTAATTTCCGCTTCGTCCGCGCCGTCAAATACCGGCGAGACAACCTTAAAGCCCAAGCGATCAGCCGCCCAGCCAAGATGCGTTTCCAAAATCTGTCCGATGTTCATACGCGCTGGCACGCCGAGCGGGTTGAGAATAATGTCCACCGGCGTTCCGTCATCGAGGTACGGCATATCTTGAATTGGCACCACTTTGGAGATGACGCCCTTGTTGCCATGACGCCCCGCCATCTTGTCGCCTTCGGTGATCTTGCGGTGTTGCGCGATCGAGACGCGCACCAACTTGTCCACACCCGCTGGCAATTCGTAATGCTCGTCGCGGGTAAACACTTTGACATCCACCACTTTGCCGCGCTCACCGTGCGGCAAACGCAGGGACGAGTCTTTGACTTCACGCGCCTTTTCACCAAAGATCGCGCGCAATAATTTTTCTTCCGGCGTCAGATCAGTCTCGCCTTTCGGCGTGATCTTGCCAACGAGAATATCGCCCGGTCCCACTTCCGCGCCAATACGAATGACGCCTTCCTCGTCCAAATCCTTCAGCACGTCTTCGCCGACGTTCGGGATATCGCGCGTAATTTCTTCAGGTCCAAGCTTGGTGTCGCGCGCTTCGATCTCATGTTTTTCGATGTGGATGCTGGAGAATTTATCTTCCCACGCCATTTTTTGGCTGATCAAAATCGCGTCTTCATAGTTACCGCCTTCCCAGCTCATAAACGCGACGGTAACATTTTGACCAAGCGCAATCTGCCCTTTATCGGTCGAAGAACTATCGGCAATCACCTGCCCCTTTTTCACTTTTTGGCCACGGCTCGCAATCGGGCGTTGGTCAATGCAGGTCGACTGGTTTGAACGATTGTATTTACGCAGAATGTAACCATGTTCTTTTTTGCCACTGCGAATTTTTATTTCCTTGCCTGTGACGCTCGTGACTTCGCCGTCTTCTTCCGAAACCACGACTTGGCCCGAATCGAGCGCGGCTTGCATTTCCATGCCGGTGCCAACGACCGGCGCTTCGGGACGCAAAAGCGGCACAGCTTGCCGTTGCATGTTCGAGCCCATCAACGCGCGGTTCGCGTCGTCGTGTTCAAGGAATGGGATTAGCGCGGCGGACACACCCACAATTTGTTTGGGTGAGACATCCAGGTATTGCACACGATCCGACCAGTCAGTCAGGAACGTTTGATTGCGGCGCACTTCGACGCGGCGTTCGACGAACTGACCCAGCGGATCCACGCGCGCATTTGCCTGTGCGATCGTGTGGCGATCTTCTTCATCTGCGGCGAGATAGACAATTTCATCCGTCGCATACGCCCGGATCGGAATATCGGTATTCTTGGGCAAGGTCGCGAGCTTGGCAACAATCGCTTCGTCAATCAGCGCATCGGCTTTTGCCAGCACTTTGCCGTTATCATCGGTCACGTCTTCGCGCAATGTGCGACCAAGCAGTAAATCTTTTTTATTCGGCATCATATTTTTGACGATGCGATAGGGCGTTTCGATAAAGCCAAATGGGTTGATGCGGCCGTACGTCGCCAAACGTCCGATCAAACCAATGTTCGGTCCTTCGGGTGTTTCGATGGGGCAAATGCGACCGTAGTGGCTATGGTGAACGTCGCGCACGTCAAAGCCCGCGCGCTCGCGGCGCAGACCACCAGGACCAAGTGCGGACAAGGTGCGCTTGTGCGTAAGTTCATCCAGCGGGTTTGTCTGTTGCATGAATTGCGACAATTGCGAGCCGCCGAAAAATTCGCGGATGGCGGCGACGACGGGACGAATGTTGACCAGATTGATCGCCGTCATCTGTTCGGGATCGCGGACGCTCATGCGCTCGCGGACGACGCGCTCCAAACGGAGCAAGCCAATACGGAGATGATTCTGGATCAATTCGCCAACTGTTTTCACGCGGCGATTGCCCAAATGATCAATGTCATCGCCGCCAAAGACGCCATTGTTAATGAGCAACATATGCTCAACAACTTTGACCAAGTCTTCTTTGGTCAAGATGCGGATTTGGGGCATTTCGTTGGCAGGCACGTCGGTGCCGTACAAGCGCCGATTGAGTTTGTGCCGCCCCACTTTGCCCAAGTCATAGCGGCGTTGCGTAAACAACAACGTCGCCATAAAGTTCTTGGCGTTATCGAGCGTCGGCGGATCGCCGGGGCGCATCTTTTTGTAAAATTCCATCAACGCGCATTCCTCGCGCGACATTTTGGCGAGGTCGGCATCGGTGGGCTTGGTATCGCGGTCGAGCGTTGAGCGGACGTATTGATGTTCGGGATTATTGTCTGCGCCAGCAAACGTGTTGATCAAACTTTCGTCGTCGCCAACACCAATCGCGCGCAGGAGCAATGTCACCGGCAGTTTACGCTTGCGATCGACCTTGACCGAGATCACGTCACGCTTGGAGGTTTCAAATTCCAGCCACGCGCCGCGATTCGGGATCAGTTTCGCAGAACACAAGACGCGCCCAGTGGCACGGTCTTCGGTCGCGCTAAAATAGACGCCCGGCGAGCGAATCAATTGCGAAACGACCACCCGTTCCGCACCATTAATGACGAACGTGCCGTGCTCCGTCATCAATGGAAAGTCGCCCATATACACTTCTTGAACGGTATGCTCTTGCGTGGTATTGTTGATCAAGGCCACTTTGAGGTGGAGCGGCGCGGCAAACGTCATGTCCATCTCGCGACATTCCGCCTCCGAGTATTTAGGTTCGCCAAACCAGTACGACAAACCAAGCTTATGGGCAATTTCATGATCGCCGGGAAAATAAAGTGAATATTCCTTGTTAAACGATTCGATCGGGGAAATTTCATCGAACAATTCGCGCAAACCTTCGGTCTTGAACCATTCAAACGATTCGATCTGAACCTTGATCAGAGTGGGAATACTGTGCACATCGGGGATACGCGCATACGATTTTTGATCGGGCATCAGGGTGTTGACCGTCGTTGCCATCGTCAATTGGCTCATTCGCTACTCCTTGAATAAAAATCCGCACGTTCATCTGCAGACAAACGTTGCGTGACGGACGAGCGCGAGACAGCTTGAGCCGCATTGCCCAAAAGCCGCATGAGGAAAATCATCGCGCCCGGATTGTCCCTGCCATAGACAATCGATCGTGCAAATTCAGTTGGATCGGATAGCCGATTGATCGCAACAAAAAATACCGACCGCGACCGTTTCAACGTTCACGCTCGATCTATTCTGCTATCCTTGAGCAAAGACCATGTATACCAGAAAAACAAGTGTGTGTCAAGTTTAGAATTCATAAAATGAAAAATAAGGCAAGAACCATACGTTTGCGCCGAAGCAACCAGCAGTCCCACACGGAATTCAGATCAGATCGCTTCATTGATTCACAACCGCAACGCTTTTTGCCTTTTCGCTGGATTGGGTATAGATTCCAATCGCTAAATTTTCGATGAGGAAAGTTTCAATGCCGAGTCTTCAACGCACGATCAGAATCCTACTGATCATTGCGGTCACGTTAATCGCTGTGTTACTGCGCTTGCGCGCGGTCGAGCTTTTGCCGATTGATTACGACGAAGACGATTACTTGCGCGCCGCGCAACAATATGCTACCGCGATCCAAGCTGGACATTGGAGCGATATTCCGCAGTTAAATTATCGCACCGAGCATCCGCCGCTCACCAAACTGCTCAACGGCATCGCCATTGCCCCATTGCCACCCGCGCCGGAAATCCCCGATCTGCCGATCACCGCACCACCAGCCAAATCATTGCCCGAACCGCATCTCACCATTGCACGTCTCGTCACCGCATTGTGGGGCACGCTTCAAGTATTCGCGCTCGCATTGATGAATCCACTTGCCGCGTTGTTTCTCGCAGTAGATACCTGGCAGATCAAATACACCAGCCAGGTCATGCTCGAAGCATTGCCCGCACTCACTAGTCTTGTGACCATGATGGCGTATGTGAAATCGCGCGGCAAGTGGAATCGGTGGCTTGTGCTCTCCGCGTTCGCGCTTGGGCTAACCGCGGCAAGCAAGTATGTGTATTGCCTCATCGCGGTAGCGATTAGCGTGGATTGGATTTTGAACTGGCGGCATGATCAATCCAAGCGTGATTCTCGATCGTTCACAACGTTTGCGCCGATGATTGCATGGGGCGTGATCGCGTTCGCCGTGTTCTTTGTCGCCGATCCATACCTGTGGAGCGATCCGATCAATCGCCTCAAAGAGTCGGTGCTGTATCATGTTGGATACGCGCAAAGCGAAGGCGTCAAGCAAGCCAATTTGCCGATGTGGCAACCGCTCGTGTGGTTGCTCGAATCAGTTCCCTGGCATCCGGGCGTATTTATGATCAGCATTGATCTCGTCACGACAATTCTTGCGCTCGTCGGCTTGCCGCGCTTGTGGCGAAAACAGCGCGCGTATGCGTTATGGCTCATCATCGCGTTTGTGTTCTTGCTCATCTGGACGACCAAATGGTCGCAATACATTTTGATCTTGACCGCACCCCTAATGCTCGCGGCAACCGAAGGGTTTGCCGCATGGATCGGCGAGCCGATCCACCGTTGGTACCAACGCGCGCGCGCAAACCGATTCCGCATCGCGCGCCCGCGGCTCGAATGGGGCGATCTGCGGCACGCCCTGCCCTGGCTCGCGCCCGGCTTGATCACACTCGGCGTCATCACCATGTTTCCGCTCGTGTTTCAATCCGCTATGGCACTCACCGATTTCAACGGCATGTCCATCCGCGATGGGATCACGGGCGGCGTGTGGCGCGAAGTGTGGCTTGGCATGACCGGGCAGGTCAAGCCGGTGCTGATGCAAATGGGCGAACGTGGACGCGCCGTCGTCCAAGTTGAAATTCAAGATCGCGGCGAAACGCGCGCGGTGGCAATCACCGATCCCGCGAGTCCCCTTTCGCCGAAACAGGTGCATTACGCAGGTCCCGCCATGTTCACGAATTTCATTGCGACATTTGGCGCGGACTTGATCGTGTTTGAAATTCTATGGACAACCCTGGCGCTGGGATCGCAAACTTTGCTGGGACTGGGGCTTGCGCTAATGTTACAACGGCAAGGCATCCGGTTTCGCGGCGGCTGGCGCGCAATTTATATTCTGCCTTGGGCAATCCCGGAATTTGTCGGCACGTTGATCTGGTTGCATGTGTTTGAGCCAGAAAATGGCTGGCTGGCACTTGCACTTGGGACAAAAATTCCCTGGGCAAACGATCCGATGCTTGCGCTCGGCGTAATGTTGATCTCGGCACTGTGGCTCGGCTTTCCGTTCATGTTGATCGCGGCAAGCGCGGGGCTGAAATCCATTCCGCCCGAAGTGTACGACGCGGCAAGTGTGGATGGCGCAACGGGCTGGAGTCTATTTCGCAATGTCACATTGCCGTTGCTCATGCCTCTGCTCGCGCCCGCGATGATCCTGCGCGGTATTTTTACATTCAATCAATTTTATTTGTTCTATGTGATGCGCCCGCCATTTCCACTCTACACCTTTGCAACGTTATCGTTCTATCTTTTCAACACCAACGGATATTTCGGCGGACAGTTTGCGATTTCGGCAGTCGTGAATTTGCTTACGGTCGCATGGCTCGTGATCCTGATCACATGGTTCAACCGGCGCACGCGCGCGGCAGAAGGAGTGACGTATGCGTAATGTCTCACGCGTGGAACAAGTCGGCTATCAACTCGCGTTTGTGGTCGTCGCGTTGTTTGTGCTATTGCCAATCTGGGGTGTCGCGCAAATGGCGTTTGACGGCTCAATTCGCGGCTGGCCTCTCGAATTTCGTTTTCTGCCCAAAGAATTTACGCTCGATGTGTTTATCAAGATTTGGGATCAAGGTGTGCAATCGCAATCGTTCCTGACGCTATTGAAAAATAGTTTGATCGCGTGCGGCGGCGCGGGATTATTGTCCGTAGCTCTTGGCGCAAGCATGGCATTTGCATTCGCGCGCTTTCGCTTTCCCGGACGCGACCTCGGCTTGTTCGCACTGCTCGTCGGCACACTCTTGCCGCCTGTCGCGCTCATGACACCCCTGTTTGTCTTGTTGTCCGCGCTCCAAATTCGCACGACCTTGTTCGGCTTGATGATCGTATATACCGCGTTTGCAATGCCGTTCTGCGTGTGGAATATGCGCGCCGCGTTTCAAGCGATCCCGCGCGAACTCGAAGAAGCCGCCGCGCTAGATGGCGCGAGTTTGTGGCAAGCCTTTCTGCGCGTGTCCTTGCCGCTCGCGTTGCCGTCCATCGCAGTTGCCGCGCTCGTCGCATTTCTCGCGGGTTATACCGAATTTGCGATGGCGTGGCTATTCATTGACAGTAGCGACAATCTCACGCTCGCGATGGCGGTGTCGGGATTTGTGGGGCAATTTGGATCGGGTTGGAATAACCTTGCCGCGCTCGCGATCCTGATGAGCTTGCCCGTCGTGGTACTCTTTTTTATCTTGCAAAAATATCTGCTCAACCGATTCTTGTTTGGCGGCACAGAGTAAAAACAAAAAACCAGGTGTCCTCAAGACACCTGGTTTTTTGTGAGCGGCAAGGTAAACGCAACCGCGAGGAGCGCGCCGCCGATCACGTCCGTCGTCCAATGTTCGCCGAGGTACGGCCGGCTGACGAGCATCGCGATCTCGCCAAGCCAGACAAGCGCGAGCAACATATTTTTCAAGCGGCGTTGCCAGCGGCTCACCGCGATGAACGGCGTCAGGACCATTGTGAGAAACGTCCAACGCGCCGCATGTCCCGACGGGTAAGAATAGTTCGTTTGTAAATTGCCGCTCGGAATTGGAAAGAAACTGATGAGTCGAAAAAATTCGTGTGGCGGGCCAACTTGGCGTACAATTGTCTTGCCTACGAGTTCGATGATCGTCATTGCGGCGAACGCGATCAGCAGAGGTATCCGTTGTGCCGGACGCGCGAGCAAAAAGACAATCACCAAGAATAGTCCGGTCGTCAATTCCGCCGAGCCGAGATAACTCAGCACCGAAAATGGCACGTCCACCACGCGCGGAAAAATTTGTTGAAGCAAAATTGTCGCGGCGAGATCAAATGAAACGAACCACCCAGCATGAATGCCAAAGGTGAGTCCAAGCCATAATGCCAATGCGCTGATCGCCGCAATCTTTTTTCGATCCAATCTATTCCTCCCAGTTTCTGCGCGATTATGTATCGGAACGAGATTTCGCGCAAATTGGCTAGCGGTCGTTTTAGATTTGACAACTGACACTCAATCGCATATACTAGCGCCACGTTAGATACGGGGCCGTAGCTCAGTTGGGAGAGCGCTTCAATCGCACTGAAGAGGCAGTGGGTTCGAATCCCATCGGCTCCACAGGAAATTGCAGATTTTAGATTGCATATTAGATCCAAAATCCGCAATCTGAAATCTG
>JBBIUF010000114.1:0-9807 GCA_037440365.1 Chloroflexota bacterium | reverse complement strand
TTTGATAAACAAATAACTCGCGCCCCAAATCGCGCCGAGCAAAATCAAAACGAAATAGGCGAACATAACCCTCCCGGCTTTAGCGGACAGTCGTCCGTAGATGGTACTTGCTCCGCATTATACGACCCAGCTTCGCCGCCAACAATCTGTTTCTTGCTTTGTAAATTGGGTGAGCAAGCGCAACATCGGTTGGATCTGAAAATCTGACTAGTGTAAAAATGCTTGCGCGAGCCACAGCACCGCCATCCCGACGATCATTGTCAACAAAATTCGGCGCGTCAGAGCGGCGACCGCAATGGCCGCCACCCCCGCAATCAAGCGCGGATTGTTGAGCGCAATTCCAATTTGATTCGCGCGCACAAATAATTCCGGCGCAATGATCGCCGCAAACGCCGCCATCGGCACATAGTTCAACGCCAGCTTGACGCCGCGCGGAACCACCTGGCGGCCCATCAGCGCGATCATCGAATAACGAATGGCAAACGTGACAGCCGCCATCGCCAGAATCAATAACGCGAGATCCATTTTTCCACCCCCAGCCCTGCCGCCACCCCCGCGCCGATTGCCAGGATCAAACCTAGTTTATTCGGCAAGGCAAATGCCAGCACCGCCACCAAGCCCGCCGCCAGTGCCGCCATCAGCGCGGCGCGCGTTTTCAAACTTGGAACCAAAATGCCGATGAACACTAACGGCAAGGTGAAATCCAGTCCCAATGCCATCGGATCGCCCAACGCATTCCCGAGCCAGTAACCAAACGCCGTGGCGATTTGCCAGGGAACATAGAGCGCGAGATTCGCGCCCAGAAAATACCAGTGCTTGTGCGCCACCGCACGCGTCGTGTCGCGATAGTGCGTCACCGTCACCGCGAATGATTCATCCGTCATACCGAACGCCAGCAATAATTGCCACGCGCGCGGCAAATGTTGGAGATCGGCGGCGATGCTTGCGCCATACAAGGCGTGCCGCAAATTTACAATCAACGTCGTCAAGACAATGAACGGATATGCCGTGCCTGCCGCGATCAACCCAACCGCGATAAATTGCGACGCGCCGGCAAACACCAACACGCTCATCGCTTGCGCCGCCCACCCAGGCAAGCCCACCGTCAGCGCCAACACGCCAAACAACACGCCGAACGGCACTGCGCCAAACACCAACGGCAAGGTATTGCGCGCGCCCGTTGTAAATTCGCGCGTCGGCAGAGACACACTCACAACCGCGCTCCTTCCAATTTGAGCAACCGCGCTTTCATCGGCAAGCCGCCGCCATAGCCATGCAAACCGCCATCGCTACCCAGGACGCGATGACATGGCACGATGATCGGAATGGGGTTGGTTGCCAGTGCGCGTCCCACCGCGCGCGCGGCATTCGGCTTGCCCATCTGTTGCGCGACCCAGGCGTATGTGCGCGTTTCGCCGTACGGAATCGAGTGGGTCACCGTGAGGACGGCGCGTTGAAATGGTTTGATTGCCGACCAATCGAGTGACAGATCAAATTCGCGGCGGCGACCCGCGGCATATTCGTTCAACTCACGCGCCACATCGGTCGGCGCATCGGCAAGCGTGGCATCCGGGTAGGCGCGGCGCAACGCGCGGATGATCGCGGCGGCGTTGCCGCGCGGCAATGCCAGTGCGGCGATTCCACGCGCGCGCCACGCCACGCCAAACACGCCCAGTTGCGTTTCAATCGTCCCGACCTGGATCGACTCTGGTTGGTTCATCGTAATCCTCCATTCAGGCTTTCTTTTTACGGACGTACAATAATTTTTCAACTTGCGCGATCACTTGTTGGGCCTCGTCCACTACATCCACCGTAAACGTCGGTTCGATTTTGCCGCCGGCATCCGCCTGCGCGCGAATTTCGGCAATTTTTTCCGGCGGAATGTGGAACGTCGCGCGCACTGTGCCGCGCCCTGGCTTGAGAAACTTGATGCTTGCCGCCTTGTCCCACACAATATACTCTTCGCCCAAGTTACTCATCAGAATCAGCATAAAAAACGGATCGCACATGGCGTAGAGCGAGCCGCCAAAATGCACGCCGACAACGTTGCGATTGAGCCAGGTGAGTTTCATCTCCACGCGCACCGTCGTCGCGTCCGGCGCAAGATACGTCATCCGAATGCCCGCGCCGATCAGCGGCGGGTAAAAATTAATGAGCCGCGTTCTGAAATGTTGCCAACGATTCATGATCGCTCCGCACTAGATTTTATTTTACGTGGCGCGTCAACTCGACGCGCTGGAATAATGCCGCACCGCGAAATACCAAAAGCGATTTGAGAGCATGAACAAGCCCAGCGCGAACGCAAACCCAATGCCCATCGTCGGGTAATCAATCCGTCCCAGCAACGCACTCACGGGAAAGGTGGTCACGAACGCAATCGGGACAATGAACGTCAGCAACACGCGCACCACGCCGCGATAGATCGTCACCGGATAACGTCCGGCTTCATAGAACGCGTAAAATAATTCGGTGATGTTATCAATTTTGACAAACCAAAATGCGAGCGATACCATCAGCAACCAAATCGCATAGACGATGATCATGCCCGAGCCAAGCATGACCGCAAATGCGGCAACCTGGGTTGGCGTGGGCGTCACGTGCAATTGACCGAGCGCGTAAATGATGAGCGCACCGCCGATCAGCACATCCACCAAACGCCAGACGACAAGCGTGCGGAAACTGGCGATAAATTGCGAGTTGACCGGCTTGGTCAACACAAAGTCAAATGTGCCATCGCGGATTTGCTCAATCACCGCGCCGACATTCGGACGCAACAGAGATTCCATCAAGCCATTGAACAGCGTGAACAAACCGACGACCATCAGCACTTCCGGGAACGTCCAGTCGCCCATCGTGTCACGGTGCAAAAAGAAAACTGAAACGCCGACAACGCCCCAAACTAGCCAGAACCCACTCATGAAAATGTTGGAAATAAAATTGACGCGGTATTCCAATTCTTTAAGAATGGAATTTTTGTAAAAGAGGCCTAGCAGTCTTAGGTAACGCATAAAGGCTATGCTCCAAACGCGCTAAAGCGTTTAACGCCGATGCGCCAGAGCCAGCGATAGACGACCAGCACGACGATCACCCAAAACGCCATCGTCGCCAGACCCAGCAGTAAATCCAACGGAGCCAAGCGTCCTGAAACAATTTCAACTGGGAATGACATCATAAAACGAAACGGCAAATAATTGGCGACGGCTTGAACCTGAGCCGGAAACAAATCCAACGGTGCGATCACGCCACCCAACATCAACGTCCCGGCAAACCAAATTTCGTTCAACGTGATGGATTCCGAGATCCAAAACGCGAGGATGCCAAAACAATACTGTGAGAGAAAGCGGAGGAGCCACGCCGCCGCCAATGCGACCAGAAAGAGCAGACCATTGAGCGGCGTGAGATCGTAATGAATCGTCGGAAAGATGAGCCAGACGATCATGCCGAGCGGAAGCATCACCGCAAAGCGCAGAACCTTATCGGTGAGATGGCTCGCGACATATTCATGCACCGGATTGAGCGGATGCAATAATTTGATGGACAGATCGCCGTGGCGAATGCCATAATCGAGTTCCCAGATCACCCAGGTATTCGTCATCTGCCGCACAAAGGTCAGCAGTATATAGTACGCCACAAAGTCATTTTGCGTATAGCCCGCAATCGGTCCGCCTTCCGCGAGCGAAAACCAGACCGCGAGCATCACGAGCGGCATGACGTTCGTCAGCATCCAGATAAAGATGCTGGCGCGATATTCCAGCATCGCGCCAAAACTCATTCGCAACAATGCCGCATATTTTTTCAGCACACTTGCCTCAACGCACACTTATTCGTCATCATCGTCATCCGTCTCGCCGCGTTCAGCGCGGGCGCGCGCGGCTTGCTCAAACACGCGCGTAATCACATCTTCAATCGGCGGGTCTTCAATCGTCACATCCACAATCGGCAACTGCGCCAACATACGCGCAGCCACTTCGGGCGTGGCATCACGCGGCACGAGCAAGTCCACGCGCAAGCCGCGGGTCTTGACCACGTCGCCATATGCTTGCAAGCGCACCGCGTCCACTGGTTGCGCCAATTCGACACGAATCAATTTGTGCGGCGCAATTTTTTCCGCGAGCGCGTGCAAGCCGCCGTCATACAACAATTTGCCGTGATCGATCACGATGACGCGCTGGCACAATGCCGTCACGTCCGCCATATAATGACTCGTGAGAATGATCGTCGCGCGATGCCGTTCGTTATAGTCCGCAATGAATTGCCGAATTTTCACTTGCATCGTCACATCGAGGCCGATCGTCGGTTCGTCGAGGAACAAGACTTGAGGTGAGTGCAGTAACGCGGCGGCAAGTTCGCATTTCATGCGCTCGCCCAGCGATAGCTTGCGGACTTGCTTTTTTAGCAATGGCGCCAGTTCCAACAGTTCAGTGAGTTCACCGAGCGTGCGCTTGAATTGCGCGTCGGGGATTTCATAGATCGCGGCGTTGACCAAAAAAGTTTCTAGCGCCGGCAAATCCCAGTTGAGTTGTTGCTTTTGGCCCATGACGAGCGTGATCTGGCGCAAATACTCGGCTTGGCGCGCGCTCGGCGTGAAACCTAGCACGCGCGCGATGCCATGCGTGGGATACAGCAAACCCGACAACACTTTGAGCGTCGTCGTTTTGCCTGCGCCGTTCGGACCCAAAAAGCCAACAATCTCGCCGGCGTCAATCGAGAACGATACATCGTCCACCGCTTTGACATCCGAGTATTTGCGCTGGACAAACGATTTGAGCGAGCCGAGCAAACCGGCTTCTTTTTGATGGACTGAATAATACTTGCAGAGATGCTCGGTCATCAGGACCGCGTGATCGGATTGAAGCATTGCACTCATCGCAAACGAAAAATAGAATGTGCCGGTTAACAGCGCGATATTCTAACACACGCGCCCCGCGCGCGCAAGGCACGATCAAAAAACAGCAAAGCATTCTCAAATGCTTTGCTGTCCAACGGCGCGTGAATTGGCTCTAGCGTTCGCCGAGCGCCAACGCGACTTGCAAGGCGTCCATCAAATGCTCAAGTGCATGGTGATACACGCGCGTTTCGCTGACAAGCGGCGACCAGAATTGCGATTCAAACTGGCGCGTCGTACCATCGTTCCAGCGCTCGCAAACCTGGTTCCACTCGCTCTCCAGTTGCCGCCAACTCGCTTGACTCTGATCCTGCGCGTCGTGCATCGCCTTATCCTTTCTGCGCGCCGCTACTCGAAACCGTTGCCGACCCGTATGCTTCCAGCGCCGTAATCCGATCGTTCAAATATCCCCGCGCTCGCGGCAGTTCGTTCTCCAGCACACTGGCGTAGCGTTCGCGCGCCGCGCGATAACCGATGAGCGCGTCTTGCACGCGCGTTTGCATCACGACAAGCTGGGTCAACTTTTCTTCCGCCTCACGCAAGGCTATAATTTCCGCCGCACAATCCATTTGCGTGACGAGTTGCATCGCGTAACAGTTGCGCAACGCTTGGTTACAGCGCTCGACCTCGGAGCGGCAAGCGTCTTCCATTTGATCGAGTCGCTCAAGTGTGACAACGATTTCGTTTTCGGCGGCGGCGAACGCATCCAATTGTTGCGCGGTAAATGTGTCTAACGCGGCGCGCAAGCCCTTGACCGCATCGAGATCGGCATTGTAACGAGTCATGAAAGCAACTAGCCCGGCCGCGTGCCGGAATAATCTTCGATGATTTGGATCAACCGATATAAATGCGCTTCGTGTCCTTGGGTCGCGGACAAGTACCGCTCAATCCCAGGCGCAACGTCATCGAGCGCCGCGCCGAACTCGGTATATTTTTCGTCCGTCCACACATCACCCAATGCCGCCCACCGTTGGCGCATCGTCGAGAAATCTTCCGCCAAGGTACGATTAAATTGGAGCAAGTGTTCGCGAAACGCGACAAGCGATTCCAGATCGCCAGCGTAACGACTCATCGTTTCAGCCTCCGTTCAATGCGTGAACCACCAATCACATGAATCAAAAATAGACCACCGCTCACGCGGCGCACCGAAAGCCGATGCGGTTAAGGGGAAAGTTGGGCAAGTAGCGGATGCGATTGGTGACGCGCAGATCCGCCGCGCCATGATTCCACGAGCCACCGCGCGTGACGTACCCGCCGCCTTCATGCGGCGATGCGGTCCACTCGCACACGTTGCCCGCCATATCCACACAGCCGTAGGGGCTATCACCGCGCGGACTCGTGCTACCGACCGGCGTGGTATCGTTGCTTGCAAAGTTACAGCGTGTCGCATCGGGCAATTCATTGCCCCAGGGGTACGCGCGTCCATCTCCTGAACTCGGCGAAGGACCGCGCGCCGCCTTTTCCCATTCTTGCTCAGTCGGCAAGCGAATCGTTTTGCCAAGCAAGTTACTCGCCCATTCGCAAAATGCGACCGCGTCGTAATAACTGACATTGGCGACCGGATGGTTCGCGCGTTGCTTGTCTTGCAAGCCATCGCGAAACGCAAACCCATATCCAGTCGTTTCGACAAAAATCGCAAACTGCGCGACGGTGATTGGCGTCTTGGCAATAAAAAATTCCGGCAGGTTCATACGCTGTTTGTTTTCGCCGTAGAGAAATTCGCCCGCCGGAATGCGAATCAGATCGAACGAAGCCAGGAAGGGCAACGTCGCTTGCAGATCGCGCACATCGCGATACCGCGCGTCCATGCTCGCGAGCGCGTCGAGCGTGCGCTGGGCGTCTTGCCACGCGGCGGCGCGAATTTGCGCGCGCGCCAAATCATAGATTGCCGTTTGCAGATCGGTGGACCCTTGTTGCACACGGCTATACCCAGCCACCATGCCTTCCAACGCGCCGGGCGCGGCTTGAACCGGCGCAAGCGGCGCATGATTCAACAGATAGCCCAACCCGGCACGGCGCAACAATTCCTCCGCCAGCGCCAGCGTCTTGGCGTCTTGCGCGTTCAACGTCCGCGCATTCCGCATCGCTTCATACGTGCTGACACCATTCGTCGTGACTTGGCGCAGGACATCAAAATCAACCACATGCGGCATGATGAATTCTCCGATTAACCGTTACGCGCTAGGTCTTGGCGCGCAACGGCGCGATCAACTGCGCGAGTGTTTCGGCGGCGGGCATTCCATACGGCTTGAATTTTTCCAGCCGATTCGGTTCGTCTTCGTCGCGGAACAGCGCGCGGTTTTCTTCCAGGTCTTTGGCGATATTTTTTTCCAGGATCGCTACACTGTCTTGCTCCGGCACATTCAACGCCACGCGCAAATCGAACCAGGTGATTCCGCCGCGCTTGAATACGCGGTCAAGCGTAGACACGCTATCCACCGAGAGCAACAAATGGATGCCGAGTTCGGGACCCTCGTCCGCGAGTTTCACCAATTGTTTGCCGACTTCGGTTTGCGAAATCACGTCCGCGCCGCGCGCTTCGCGCCAGCGTTGCAAACCCAGGATGAAGAAATAAATTTCCTGGGTGATCGGCGCGTCGCTTGCTTGGCGTTGCGCGAACAAGGTCATGAGTTGCGCCAGCGCCGCGCCCGCTTGCCGCGCGCCAACCACTTGGACCGCATGCGGCAGTGGGAGCGTCCCAGCTTGTGCCAAACGCGCGAATGATCCCGCCAACGGCGAATCAGGACGCGCGAGGTCGGCGACAATAAACTGCGCATCGCTTGGCGCGCGTTGCGCGGCAAGCCCCAGCAACGCCGTCGTCAGCAAACCATACGTCTGCGCGTCTTCGCCGCCCACGACGATCAAATTGGAATGACCATACCGTTGCAACACCGCGGCGGTCGGCGCTTTGATCTCAATTGGCTCGCCGAGCCAGACGCGCGCAGTGAGCGCGCGCGGCGACCAGGTCGGCTGAACCAGGTGCGTCAACAATTCAATATTCGTTTCGATGCGCGCGAGCGCGCGCCCTTCAAACGTGAGCGGACGCGGATAATTTTTGCCCACCGCAAGTTTTTGAATCTCAGCCAGGAAGTGGCGGCGCTGATCCAATTCCACCAACGCGGCGCGGAAAAAGATATTCTTGTTCTTGTCGCCCATCTTGTCGTTATAGATCGCCTCGCCCGGTCGTTCGAGCTGGCTCGCGGCGTCGTTGCCTTCACCCAGGATCGCACGCGCGTCATTCGGCAAACACTGGAGCGCGACGCGCAAACCCAGCTGGTTGTAAATGCGGTTGCTGTGCATCCCGGCATTTGACGGCGATTGCGAACTGAGCAAGAGATGAATGCCAAACGCCGCGCCGCGCCGCGTGAGGTCTTCAAACAAGCGCGCGGCGTCATCCGCCAAACGATCCCCCAGCGCAAACAAAACTTGGAACTCGTCCATCACGACGACGATGCGCGGCATGATTTTTCCGCGCGCGTGATATTCGGCGATGCGCGTGACCCCCGCTTGTTTGAACAAATCGCCGCGCGCTTCGATCTCGGCTTGCAAGCGGCGCAGAACGCTCACGCCAAATTCGCGATCCGTCTCCAGCGCGGCCACGCGCACGTGCGGCACGCCATACGCCACGTAATCCGCAAACTCAACGCCGACTTTGTAATCCACCAAATACAATTCCAATTGCTCCGGCGGATATTTGAGCGCGAGTTGCGTGAGGATCACGTGAAGCAAATTCGTCTTGCCCGATTGCGTAATGCCGCCGAGCAAACCATGTTGCACACTGCCTTCTTCGCCAAGCACCAGGTGCTGAAACTCGCCCGCGCTATTCATGCCAACCGGGATGCTCAAGCCGTCCGCCGCGCGCCCCGTCCACCGCGCGCGTTCCGGGATTGCGATGCGCTTGAATGCCAGGTTTGTCGCCGGTTCGATCCGCGCGGACGCTTCGAGCAAACGATTGAACAGTTCCGGCGCGGGAAGCGGATCCGGCACGATGGGATATTTGCCGAATTCTGGATCGCGCCACGTCAGGCGATCCGGCGCGGTGAATTGAACTGTGGTGCCTTGCGCGAGCAACGTGTTCAGATCGAAATCGCGCGGCGCGGGAGATTGCGCGTTGAGTGTGGCGACGAGATAGACCCCGGCGCGCGGACCGTTACGCGCGATGTGCGCCAGCCGCTCGATCATCTGCTCGTCGAATCCGGCGGGGAAATCGTTCAATGCTAAAATCGAATACGGCACCGCGAGTTCGCCCTTGTCGGCGTTGTACGCTTCTATCGTCGGATAGAGATTGAGCAAGCGCGTTTGCAGAACATTTTCGATCTGGTCGGTGAGCGCGGCAAGTTGATTCGTAATTTCTTCGGGCCGCCAACAGACCTTGACGCCGCGCAACGTGTCCGGCAAACGCAAGAACGCGGAAAGGTTTGCGCCCGCGCCGACGGGATCGGCGAGACTGAAACGCAACGTGCCGGGTGGAAATGAAACGAGGAGCCGCAAGAGGATGGTTTGCAAAAAACGCCGGTTCGTGTCGGCGTCATCGCCTTGAATGAACAAGTGTCCCGCGCCAATCAGCGGCGCGAATGCCGGCACATCGCCGAGATTTACGTCATCAATCAGCGCGAGCCGACCCAGGCGCACGGCGGCAGGAATTGCCGAGTCAGGCGTCGGCGCGAACGCATCCCACGCGGGATCATGCCAGGGAAAACTAACCCAGCGCATCGTCGCGGCTTCGTCAAACTGCATATCGAGCGCTTGCAAACGTTGATGATACCGCAAACGCAGTTCGTCCACATACCGTTCGTACCAAAACTGCGCGTCCTGCTTGGCTTGGTTTAGGCGCGCATACGTTGTGCGAATATCGGTCGTGCTAGATTCGATGGTCATGGCGCAACGCTCCACCGGACAGGTTGCCGATCACGTCGCCAAAA
>JBBIUF010000113.1:0-10026 GCA_037440365.1 Chloroflexota bacterium | reverse complement strand
ACGACGGCGGGATTGATGTCCACCGCGACGACCTTGACCGCCGCGGGCAACATATTCCCCGTCGCAATCGAATGCAACATTGTCGAAATCATCAATGCCATCTCGACGGGTGCAGTGCCGCTTTGCACGACCGCGCGCATTCGTCGTTGTGCCTCAATCATGTCGGTAATCACATCGGGCAGGGGACCATCGTCGCGCACCGAACCCGCCAGCACAAGTTCCACATTGTTGCGAACGCATTCGTACATGATGCCTTGCTTTAAGATTCCTTGCTCGACGGCGGCGCGCAAGGAACCCGCGCGGCGAATCGTGTTGATCGCGACCATGTGATGCCGATGCCCGCCTTCAATCGCTTCGCCGTTGTCAAGCGCGACGCCGAGCGATGTGCCGAGCAACGCCGCTTCGACATCGTGCGTCGCAATCGCGTTGCCGCCGAACAGTGCTTGCACATAGCCCGCGCGAATAATGTGCGCGAGGAACGGCGCCGCGCCGCTATGCACAATCGCGGGACCCGCCACGACGAGAATCTTGCCGTTATGCGCGCGCGTCTCGCGCATCTGCTTGGCGATTTCTTCGATCACGCGCGCCTTGGGTTTTTCGGACGAGACATTGCTCGCCATGAACGAAAATGTTTCGCGTTCGCGCGCGCGCTGGAGCGGAATCACGCGGATGCCATCGTGACCGATGACGACGGGATCGCCGGCGCGCACGTCCGCCATCGGAATCATCCGCGCAGTGTTGGCGTTTCGATTCACGATGATCACCAAATCCATTTCCGTCCCGCTTACATCCACCCAGCGTCCGCCGAGCCGAACCTGGGTCGGCAGATTCGTCGTCGAATAAAAGTCGTCGGGCAGTGCGCCGTTAATCGGCGCGGGCGCAATCGTCACGTCGTCGCGGGAAAGCAACAGCGCGCCTTCGTCTTGCACCGCGTTCAGAATGCGATGCAATTGCGCGTCACTGGGCGCGGTAATTTTCATACGTGCAAACGACGTTTCGCCTTTGCTCCGCCCGACGCGAATTTCGATCAAATCAAATTCGCCGCCCAAGTCCATCACCGCGCCCCAGACTTTGGACAAGATCAACGAGTCAATGATGTGACCTTCGAGCGTGATTTCTTCGCTAAATGGCATGGAGACTCCGATATAAAATGAGTGAAACTGCAAGCCTGTGGGCAGTATATCATGCCGTCGCGAAAAGTTCAATTTGCAATTCGCAATTCGTGCGTTATAATAAGAATCGTTATGCAAAAGAAAATACTGTTCGTTTTCATGTGCGCTCTATTGTTCGCCGCGTGTTCTACCTTCTCTGCAAATCCAACACCAACGCCAAGTGCGACCACCACTCCAACGCTCGCGCCCGAACCATCGCCCACGCCCGAACCCACTGATGAACCGACGCCGGTCTTTACCTCTGATCCGTACCACGATGGCATTCTCGCGCGCCGCAACGGCGATTATGCGCGCGCGGCCGCCGCGTTTCAACTCGTTCTCAATTCTAATCCCGCATCGGACTTGCAAGCCGAAGCGCAATACCGGCTTGCCGAAGCAGATTGGCTCAACAACCAGGACGCGCAAGCCATCCCAATTTTTTCCGCGTATCTGCAAGCAAACGCCAGCGGCGCGCGCGCGCCCGAAGCGCGGTACCTGCTTGCCGATGCCTATCGCGCGACGAAAGATTACGCGAGCGCGATTGCAAATTTCAAACTCTACCGCGATCAATCGCCGGCGCTGGTTGGCGATACCGATGCGACGATTGCCGATGTGCTGGTCTTGATGGGCGACACGGATCATGCCATCGCGCAATACGATCTCGCGCTCAAGGATGCGATGCTGGCTCCTTCCACGCGCATGAGCATTTTGATGCGCGTCGCCGATGTGCATCTGGGGCGCAACGAGCAAGCACTCGCCGCCGCGCGGTACGACGCCGCGTATGCGCTCGCGGGCGACGCGCGCACCAAAGCCGATCTCGATCTGCGCGCGGGCGAGGCGTATGACGTGGCGAATCAACGCGACACTGCGCTCGCGCGCTGGAACGATGCGATCAACAAATATCCCGATCAACCCGGCGCATACAAAGCGTTGGTTGATTTGGTCAACCGCGCCGCGCCAGTGGATGATTACACGCGCGGCTTGGTGGATTATTATGCCGCCGCCTACGACGCCGCCATCGCCGCGTTTGAGCGATTTGTCCCCAAAGCCGACGCGGCGCAAGCGGGCGACGCGCGTTATTTTATTGCGAGCTCACATTCGCGCAAAGGTGAATACTCGGCGGCGATTGCCGATTTCGACACGATCATCAAAACGATGCCGAACCACAAGCGCGTGCCGGATGCGTACTTTGGCAAGGCCGCGTCAACCGCCGCGCTCGGCAAGCTGGATGATGCGGTTGCCGTGTACAAAAAATTCGCGGCGACATTTCCAGAAAGCGATCGCGCGGACGATGCGTTGTGGAGCGCGGCGCTGTTGTACGATAGCGCGCATCGTTACACGGATGCGATCCCACTGTTTGAAGCATACCAGGCGAAATATCCAGCGCGCGAACGCGCCGCCGACGCCTTGTTCTGGGCTGGGTTCGATTACTATCGCGCCAAAGATTACAAAACGGCGGCCGCGCGTTGGCAAACGCTTGTCAAAGGGTATGCCCAATCCACGTTCTACCCGCGCGCCTTGTTCTGGCTTGGCAAAACAGCGCAGGCGCAAACGCAAGCGACTGCCGCGAAAAATTATTGGACGCAAGCCAGCGCGGCGAGCGGTTATTATGCGTGGCGCGCCAAAGAAATGTTGAATCCGCCGAAAGCGAGTAACGGGTATGATCTCGCGCGTTACGCGATGGACAGTGCAACGGATCGCGCTGAATTTGAAAAATGGCTCGCGGGCTGGAGCAAGGCAAATGCGAACGGCGCGCTGGATGCGACGACGCGCGGCGATCCATTATTCAAACGCGGCGCAGAATTAGTGCGGCTGGATCGCACGGTTGAAGCGCGGCGGCAATTTGCCGCATTGATTGACGCCAAGAAAGACGATGCGCGAGTTTTGTATGCGCTCGCGTTGTACCTGCGCGACAATAACCAGTATTCGCTTTCGATGGATTGCGCGGACAAGATCGCGGTGCTCGCGCAAGTGGCGGGCGCGCCGGCCGCGCCGCGCATGTTGTGGACGTTGCGCTATCCAACCTACTATGCCGATCTCGTCGTCGCCGAAGCACAAAAAAATGGACTAGACCCCAATTTGTATTTCGGCTTGATTCGCCAAGAAAGCAGTTTCAACGCGTGGATCACGTCGTCGGCGGACGCGCGCGGCTTGGGGCAAATCGTCCCGGCGACCGGCAAAGAGATTGCGCAGAAACTCGGCGTGAAGAATTTTTCGCTCGATCAATTGTACTTGCCCTACGTCAGCGTGCGGTTCGGCGTGTGGTATTTCGCGCAAGAATTGAAAACATGGCAAGAGCCGATTTACGCGATGGCGGCGTACAATGCTGGCGCAGGGCGCGTGCAACGTTGGCAAAAACCCGATTTGGATTTTGCGGTCGAGGATATAGACATTGCCGAGAGTGCGCTCTATGTCCGCATAGTCTATGCCAATTGGAAACAGTATCAGCAGTTGTATAAATGAGTTGGCCGCACGTTGCAGTTACTTGCCTCCGTGCGTTTCTATGCTATAATCGCCGCCACTATGCCTCTTGAAATTCGGCTTGGCGATGTGGTTCGTCTACGCAAGCCGCATCCGTGCGGCGGTTATGAATGGCTCGTGGTTCGCCTCGGCGCGGATATTGGCATGGTGTGCCAAACGTGCCAGCACCGCGTTCTTTTACCCCGCTCTGAATTTGAAAAGCGCGTCAAGATATTTGTACGTCGTGGAGAAAACGGAGATCAGAATTCAGCAGGCGATCATTCCTAGTTGGATAAAGCCAACTGTCTCGTTGCCTTTTGCTGTCTGCCTACTACTTCCGGCATTCTGATTTCTGGCTGAACATGGAAACCGTTGCCCCGCGCGGCTATTCCGCCGTCCTCAAGAATCGAAATTTTCTCGCGCTCTGGTTGGCGCAGATTCTTTCCAACACGGCGTTGAATGGCGCATTTTTTCTGCAACTCATTTTGATCGAACAAGTGACCCAATCCACGGCGCATCTCGGCGCGGTGGTCTTGTCGTTCAGTCTGCCGGCGGTCTTTCTCAGCGCGATCGCGGGCTTGGTCGTCGATCGCGTGCCAAAAAAATTCATTCTCATCGGCTCCAATGGCTTGCGCGTGATCACGGGCGCGGCGCTGGCCATGCTGGCATCATTCCTGCTGACGAACAAACTCAACGAAGCGTTTTTTCTCACGGCGATTTATCTCCTCGTGTTTCTGACTTCGGCGATTGGACAATTTTTTGCGCCAGCCGAAGGTGCCACCATTCCACTGGTTGTGCGCGCAAACAATTTGTTGCCCGCCAATTCGCTCTTTACGCTGACGTTCACCGCGTCGCAAATTCTTGGCATGGTTCTGCTCGCACCGCTCGGCGTCAAGACCATTGGGCTGGTCGGCTCGTTTTGGGTAGCGACGGCAATGTACGTGGTTGCGACGTTGTTGATGATGCTCATTCCGCGCGATCAGCCCAAGCGCGTTGTCGCGCTGGATGGTGTGTCTGCGCTCCGCACCGCGTGGAACGAAATTGTCGACGGCTGGCATTTTTCGATCACTCATCGCGCGATTTTTATCGCGCTCTTGCAACTGGCGCTCGTCTCGACGCTGACGATGATCCTCGCCGAACTCGCGCCTGGCTTTGCCGCGCGCGTCCTGGGTCTGCGCCCGGAAGATGCCACGTATGTATTTTGGCCCGCCGGCGTCGGCATTTTGCTGGCCAGTGTTTTGATCGGGCGGTATGGCAATCACGTGTCCCGCGCGACGATGGCGAGCGTGGGCATGTTTGCAATGGCGCTTGCGATGATCGGCTTGGCGTGGGCGGGCGGCGGGCTAGGCGATTTGCGGATGCCGTTGTTTCAAGCGCACCCGGAATTAGAAGTGAGCACCGCCGCGCTCGTCATGATCTTTTCGCTGATCGCGGGCGCGGCGATGGCGGCGATCAATATCCCGGCGCAGACGACGGTGCAAGAGCAATCACATGACGCGGTGCGCGGGCGCGTGCTGGCGGCGCAGTTCACGCTTTCGAACGCACTTGGCATTCCGCCGCTCTTGTTCATCGGCAACCTCGCGGACAATGTTGGCATTCCGCGCGTCAGTCTGTTTATTGCGCTGGCGATTGCGCTCCTTGCCGGGCTGAACCTGGGCTATACCATTTCCAGCCAACGCGCCGCGCACAAGCATTCCCATTCTTCGGATTCAACCTCTAGTCCATGACCCAACCTCGACGCATTCTGATTCTCATGTCCGACACAGGCGGTGGACATCGGAGCGCGGCGCAAGCGATTGCGAGCGCATTCGAACGCAATTACCCCGGACGGTATCACATCGAAATTGTGGACGCGATTGTGCAGACGGCGATCTTTCCGTTCAATCATATCCCGTCCTGGTATTTGCCGTTTGTGACCTACGCCGAATTTTTGTGGGCTTGGTCCTTCCGCGTTTTGAACCGCGCCATCTTCAAGCGCATGTCGTTTCGCTTTTTGAATTTGATGATGGGACGCAAACTCAAGCGTTTGCTTCGCAATGCCTCTGCGGATCTCGTCATCAGTGTGCATCCCCTGTTCAACGCGTTGCCCCGCCGCCTGCTTCGCTCCATGCACCTGGCGACGCCGTTTGTCACGGTCGTTACCGATCTCTTCGACGCGCATACCTTGTGGTTTGATTCCGGCGCCGATTTGTGTTTGGTGCCCACCGAAGGCGCGCGCAAAACCGCGCGTAAATTCGGCATGCCGGATGCAAAATTGCGCGTGGTGGGTCAACCGGTGAGTTTGAAATTTCTTGCCGATGGCAAAGGCAAAACCCAACATCGTGCCGAACTGGGTTTGGCGAATCGCTCCACCATCCTGCTCGTCGGCGGCGGCGAAGGCATGGGCAAACTTTTTTCGATTGCGCGTGCGCTAGACGCCGCGAATGTGCCTGCCCAGCTCGTCATCATTGCCGGACGCAACCAGGCATTGCGCGAACAACTGCTTGCGGCGCCATGGCAAATTCCGGTGAACATTCAGGGCTTTGTGACGAACATGCCCGATTGGATGCGTGCGTCCGATCTGGTGATTACCAAAGCCGGACCTGGGACGATTATGGAAGCGTTGGCGTGCGACTTGCCGGTGTTGCTCAGCGGATTTTTGCCAGGACAAGAAACCGGCAACGTCACCTTTGTCGAATCGAGCGGCGTGGGTATTTTGTGCCAAGAGCCAAGCGAGATCGCGCTGGTGGTGCGCGCCTGGTTGACGCCGGGTAACGCGACGCTGGCGCAACTGGCTGCGCGCGCGCATGAACTCGCCCGCCCGCGTGCCGCGCTCGATATTGCCAAAACGCTTGATGCGGTCGTGACCGCGCATCTCGCGCAAAAATGATTGATGCGATGAGAATGAAACTGCGTTTACTCGCCTCAGCCGTTTTACTTTTGCTTGCCGCGTGCGCCGCGCCACCGCCGAGCGCATCGCCGACGCTGGCGGCCTCAGCCGCGCCGATCACCTTGACCGTGTGGCATACGCAAACCGGCGCGGCGCTGGCTCAACTCACCGCGCTCGCCGATGATTTTCACAAAGTCTATCCCACGTTGACTATTCGACTGGAGCAAAAAGGCAACGCGAGCGATTTGTTGCGGCAAGGTCTGGCGGGGATTGCATTGAATCAAGTGCCGGACGCTGTGCTTGCCGAACCGCGCACGCTTGCCGAATTTGCGCGCAAAGACGCACTTGCCCCGTTCGATCCATTCCTCGATGATTCCCAGGTTGGTTTGGATGCGGGTGAGCGCGCGGATTTTTTGGGTGGCGCCTTGGCGGCGGGCAAATTCCCCGATCTGAAAAATCAAACCTGGTTTATGCTCGTAGACGCGCGTGCGGTGGTCTTGTTTTACAACAGCGATCAATTGCAAATGGCAAAAGCGGATGCGCCGCCGCGCACCTGGGATCAATTTGCGAATGCGGCGCGCGTGACGACGAATGGCAATCAACACGGCTGGGCGATGACGCCGAACGCGCTTGCGTTGGGCGCGCAAGTGTGGAGTCGTGGCGGTAACCTGGTGAACGATGCGCAGACCCAGTCGCAGGTGAGCGATGATGCTGGGACGCGCGCACTGCAAATGATCGCCGCGCTCAGTCGTGGGGACGCGGCGTATCTTACGGATGCGGCGCACGCGCGCGATGATTTCGCGCAAGGTCAAGCCGCGTTGTGGCTTGGCACAACGGACGATCTAACGAGTGTCTCGGATGCAATCGCGCGGACTGGAAATCCATTTCGGTGGGGCGTGACGAATGTGCCGCAAGCTGATCCCGCGCACCCGGTTGCCGCGATCTATGGCACGGGCATTGCGCTATTCAAAACGTCGAACGAACGCGCGCGCGCGGCATGGTTGTTTGTGCGCTGGTTGACGCTGACAGGACAAACGGCGCGCTGGGCGCGCGCTACGGCAACGATGCCTTTGCGCGTATCGGCTCTGCCGTTTCTGGCGAACAATCCGCCCGCGCAATGGCAATATGTGCGCGATGGTTTCGGCGACACGTTGCCGGTGGTGCGCGCGTTGCCGAACGTCAAAGACGGTGCGCTATTCGATGCGACCTTGAATGATCTGTGGATTAGTGTGGCGAACGGCACGGATCCAAACACGGCGTTGAAATCTGCGACGACGCGCATTAATCGGATTGTGCAAACGCCCTAGCCGTATTTTTAATCAACTAAACGAGGAATGTAGATGACACAACGATTGACAACCGCGATCCAGGCGGCGCGCGCGGCGGGCGCAGTGCTGGCGAAAAAATTGGACGCGCCGCGCGAGATTCATTCGAAAGGCGTGCGCGATATTGTGACTGACGCGGATTTCGCCGCCGATCACATCATCCGGCGCACCTTGCTGGGCAAATTTCCGCGCGATCAATTTTTGTCGGAAGAAGGCGATGCGGCGGAGCGGGCGCGTTTGTGGGAACGCGCCGCCGCCGAGCCCAATTTCAATTTGTGGATTGTCGATCCGCTGGATGGTACAACCAATTACGCGCGCCAACTGCCGTCCTTTTGCACTTCGATTGCGTTGTATCGCGCAGGCGCGGTGCAATGCGGCGTAGTGTATGATCCAACGCGCCATGAATTGTTTGCGGCGGAACGCGGACGCGGCGCGTGGCGCAATGGCAAGCCGCTCGCGGTCAGCTCGCGGCGTAAATTTGCGGATGCGGTGATCGGCGTGGAATGGGCGCGCGATCAAGCGTTGCGCGAGCGCACGGCGGATATTTATTCGCAGATGGTGATCCAGGCGACGACGGCGCGCGCGTTCGGCAGTGCGGCGTTATCGTTAAGTTATGTGGCGGCAGGGCGGCTGGATGCGTATTTTCATTTTTCGCTTTCGCCCTGGGACTTTGCCGCCGCCGCGCTCATCATCGAAGAAGCGGGCGGCAAGATCACCACGCCGCAAGGCAAGGCGTGGAACATTCATTCGCAAGCGTTTGTGGCGACGAATGGATTGTTGCATCGCGCCGCGCTCGAGTTTTTCAAGTGACAATTGGCTCGATCGATTTTGCGTGGTCCGAATGGCATCAACCTTCGGGTCGCGCATTTTTTTTGCGATTGCCGTAACGTTGAGATAGGGGATTGACAAGATAAATTGATTGCGGCTAGAATTGTGGCATGATGGTTGGATTGCGCGAGAGCGCGAAAGGAAACAAATGAAACCGATGTTGGTTGAGGTGATTGCCTATGCGCCGACTCAATACTATCAATGCCGCAGTTGCGAGTTTGTGATGAATCAAGCTGAAATTTCTGGCGTCAAGAAATTTCACGAGGATACGTTGGAAACGTCCATGCCGCCAGAACTGATGCAAGCGTATCGCCAATTATCCGACTGGGTGATCGGCGCGGCGGATCGGTTTGGCGGGCGTGTGGTGTTCAAGGTGGTGGATGCGGCGTCGTTCGAGGGCTTGGTTAAATCGGTGCGGTACGGCACGCGCAAGTATCCGGCGGTGGTGTTGGACGGCAAGCCGATTTTGATCGGCGGCGATTTCGCGCAAGCCGAAGCGTTGATCGGACAGCGGCTGGCGGCGTTAGCCTGAGCGAATGATACGCCGTTTGTTTTTAATTATTGCCAACCCGATCAGAGCGTAGTATAATTGACCTAATTGAATAGCGTCACCCATTCGGGCGATCCGTGTTTTAACCAGTAGGTATTGCCAAAGGAGGTGGTGCCCAGCATTCGGTTAGCAGATTGGCACGGTTGGAGCAGTAGAGAACGGTTGCAGTGATGCAACGAAACTTTTAATTGGAGGTCAATGATGGACATCCGGTTAGTTCTTCTCGTCTTGCTTCTTATCCCGCTCATCATCGGCGGCGTGTTTTTGATTCCTGGGATAACGATGAACACGCTCATCGTGGTTGTGCTGGGTGGCGTGATGATTTATCTGACGTACACGCTGTATGCCAAGCGTGTCGACAGTGGCATCATGCAAACCGATGCAAAAAAGGCAACGCCAGCCAAGATGTACATGGATGGCGTGGACTTTATGCCGACGAGCCGCAATGTGCTGTATGGCTATCACTTTAAATCGGTAGCGGCGGCTGGTCCCATCACGGGACCCATTCTGGCGGCGACATTGTGGGGCTGGCTCCCCGCGATGCTGTGGCTGATTATCGGCGTGACATTTATCGGTTGGGCGGCGGACTATTCCGCGATTATGCTTTCCGTCCGCAATGATGGCAATTCGTTGAGCGCGATCGCCCACCGCTTGATCGCTCCTCGCACGCGCACAATCCTCTTTGTGTTCATTCTCTTCTACCTCCTGCTCGTAGCTGGCGCATTCATGGGGGTGATGACTGCACTTACTTCTGCGCGCCCCGATGTTCCGCTCGGTTTGTTTGCGCTTGCGGCGATGGGGTTGCTGGCAGGACAAATGCTGTACAAATGGCGGATGGATTTG
>JBBIUF010000112.1:0-10176 GCA_037440365.1 Chloroflexota bacterium | reverse complement strand
GCCCAAGCCCGCCGCGCCGAAAAAGTGGAGCGCCGATATTCACGACGTGAATGTGGTCTGGTATAACACAACCGATTTCGCGCGCGCGAAAAAATTTTACAGTGAAACGCTCGGCTTGCCCGTTGCGTATGACGTATCCGAAATGGGCTGGATCGAGTTTGGTTATCCCAACCAGACGCACCTCGCGATCAATCTGTGGCGCGATCTCGCGACCAAGCCGCCCGCGCTCGGCGGCGCGACGGCGACGTTTACGTGTGACGATGTGCGCGGCGCGCTCGCGCGATTGGAAGCGCAAGGCGTGCGTTGCGATCCCGTTGACGAAACTCCGAGTGTTATCCTGGGATCGTTCTACGATCCCGATGGCAATCGTCTGCAATTTGCTCAAGTTGTCATGCGCTAAAAACAAACGACGCGCCCGCAAGCGCGTCGTTTTATTTTCGCGTCAAATCCACCACCAGTACATCGAGCGCAACGACCGGCTCGCTCCGACTGGTCTTCATTGCCAGGTCGGCATCCAGCAAGCGGCGATAAATCGCTTCCAGTTGCGGCACGGTAAAGTTTGCCGCCTGCCCCCAGGTTTTCTTGGCGACAAAGGGATGCAGTCGGATTTGCTCTGCCGCCATGTCCACGGTTTTGCCGCGCGTCGCCAGGTCTTTCATTTGCAGCAACAAGCGAAATTGGCGCACGATCATCGAGAGCAAATAAATCGCGTTTTCCCCTTGCGCCAATTGCTCGTGCAACAATTTTAACGCGAGCGCGGTCTCGCGCCGTCCAATCGCATCCACCAAGCCAAAGACATCCGACTCGCGCACCGAGTTGACGAGCGCACGGACATCCGATACGCGAATGATTTCGTTCCGACGATAGATCAACAGTTTCTCGATCTCGGTATCGAATAAACGCAAATCCGCGCCAACGTGCATGGCAAGTTCCGTGACCGCCAGCGGTTCGATCTCGCCGCCCTTGCTTTTCACGCGCGTCAGAATCCAGCGCGGCAAATCTTTTTCGGCGGGCGCGGCAAATTCTTTGACGAATGCGATTTTTTCGTCGCCAACAGCAAGTGCGAATTTCAAAATCGAATTATTTTTCGCGAGCGATTTCGTTTCGATAAAGACGAGACGCGCCGTCTCTGGCAAGCGCGGCAAATAGTCACGCAACGCTTTGGCGAAATCCGGGTTCGCTTCCGCGTCATTCCCGGTATCGTCATCGCTCGCGGCATGGCGCGGATCGAAACGCGCCAGCAAGCCCTCAACGATGACGAGCCGCTTGTCCGTGAGAAAGGGCATTGCGTCGCAGGCGTGTTGCAATTCGCCGAACGACACCTTGCGCCCGTCAAACCAGGTCGTATTCAGATCGCCGAATTGCGGATCGCCCATCTTGGCACGCAACTTGGTAATGGTTTCTGTGCGTGAGAGTTCGTCCTCGCCATGCAAAATGTAATACATTGCCGCTAGGCATCCCAAGCAATATCAACGTGTTGCACTTGCATTTGCCCAAACCGCGATGGCGTGATGCCCGTAATGCGCGCGCCCGCCGCGTCCGGCGACGTGGTAACATATTCTTGCATTTTCAAACCCAGTGGTTGCGCGAAATACGCGGCAATCGTCGTCGCCAAAATCACATCCGGCAATTTCTTGAGACTCGGTTTGCGTCCCATCGCGACGATCGCGGCAACCGCTGAGAGCAATCCCGCAACGACCAGGTTCGTGCCGCAACGCGGATGCACCGCCAGACTATTTTCCCCGTTTTGCAAGCGTTGCAACGCAACGTGCGCCGCGCCTTGCAACATTTCTGCATCGACCTCGCCATAGATATTAAACCCGCCCGTGTCCGCGCGCCCCACCAAACGAATGGTCGGATCGATGGTCGTCAAGACGTGCACCGTCGCGTGTTCAATGCCGTGATTACGGCGGACGGTTGAAATCGGTTTGGTTTCCAAAATGTTCACGTTGTCACCTCGCTTGGATTCTACAACAAATCAACGTGCCTGTCGAACGATTGTGCTCGGCAAATTTATTCGTGTGATTCGGGGATCACGTGCGCATACACCTTGAGCGTTTCTTGCGCCGTGCGTTCCCACGAAAATTTTTGCGCCTGCGCCAGGCCGCGCGCACGCATCGCTTGCCACTGCGATTCATCGGTCAGGACGGTGCGCATCGCCTCCGCCCACGCATCCCCATCGTTTGGTTCGATCGTGATGCCCGCGTCGCCGATAATCTCCGGCAATGACGATGCGTTCGATGCGATCACGGGCGTGCCGCACGCCATCGCTTCAAGCGGCGGCAAACCAAAACCTTCGTAGAGCGATGGGAACACAAATGCGGTTGCGCTTGCATACAACGCGGGCTTGTCGGCTTCGTCCACCCAACCCAGGTACTGAATTGCATCATCCGGTAACGGCGCACCACCGTGTGTCCCTGCATCGCGCGCGATGCGGCGCGGATCGGGAAAGAACGCGGAATCGCCGCCGAGCTTCACGCCCGCCAGCACCAGCCGCACGCCCGCGCGATAAAATTCCGGCAGGCGCGCGAACGCCTGAATGATCACGCGCACATTTTTGCGCTGATCGTATCCACCGAGATACAACACAAATTTTTCGGGCAGATTATATTTGCTCCGCACCGCATCGAGCGGCGCGGGATCAATCACCGGTTGAAACCGCGGATCGGCGGCGAGATAAATCACCTGCACCCGTGTCGGCTCAACCTGCAAGCGCGCAATAATATCATGCCGCGAACACTCCGAATCGGCGATGATTGCATCCGCGCGTTTTGCGGCGAGCGCGACGAGTTGCGTATACGCGCGCACCAGCGCCGAGCCGCGATAGAGCGGCAGGATCATGGGAATCAAATCGTGGATCGTGACGATGGTGCGCGTGCGCGGAAACAACGGCGATGCAAAATATGGCACGTGCGCGAGTGCCGCGTTGCGCCGCGCGCAGGCGCGCCCAAACGTCATTTGCTCGAACCACACCTTGGCTAGACTGTCACGGAGCGCGGCGCGGCGAGCCGGGTTTGCAGACGGTGTGATGATCGCGTACGCGTTCCCAGGTTCGCGGCGCGTGAGTTCGGCGACCAATGCGCGCACATATTGTCCGCTTCCCGTATTCGGTTGATTCCAAAACATGCCATTGATGGCGATCTGCATTAGATTATCCGCGTGATTCGTAAATTATTTCATCAAGCGTTTGCCCGCCGCATACAGCAACGCGCCGAGCGGATTCATTTCGCCGATATCGCAAAAATTCAAATCGTACTCATGATCCGAAAGCGGCGCGGGACCCCAGGCGGCAATCACGCGCAACGTGTTTGCGCCTTGGGCCAGTACAACCTCCAGCGCATCCAGCCGCACCGCCGAATCCGCTTCGATGTTAACGCGGCGCGAAAAAATTTCCGTGTCATTGTGCAAGACCCGCACGGTCGCATTCGTAAACGTCGAGCGCAGATCGTTGATCAGCCAGAGCTCACCGCGCACTCGCTCGCCGGGTTTGCGCGCGGCGAGTGGATAATCGAACGAGACCAACACTGGCGCGTACAGTTTTTGCAATTCCGTGTAGGCGCGTTTCGGTGCGCCGTAATAATCAATCACGCTCCACGAAATCATCGGCGCGCAATCGTTCAATTGCCAGATCGCCACCCCCGCCGTTTGCGGCTTGCGCCGCCGCACATGTTCAATCGCAATTTGATGCGCGAACATTTGCGCGCGTTGCGTGGCGTCAATCAACTCTGACACGGTGCTTTGGAGATTGCTTGGTCGCGTTGCTTCTCGCAATGACAACACCGATCGCGCATACCGTTCGAGTTTGGGCAACTGCGCGCGATGATAATCCCATAACCGATGCGGCGCGGCAATTGCCTCAGCGGGCAAGAATTTTTCCAACGATTCACGATTGGGTAATGCTTGCAAACCAAATTCGCTGAGGAACGGTGATACATCGTTGCGATAATCGCGCAAGTTAGCACGCCGATGCCACACGCTCCAGTTATGCGATTCGTCGCGGTACGGCGAGGCGGGTTTGAACGGGCGCGTGCCATCTTCGCGCTGAACGACTTGGGCTAACGTGCGCACAATTGCCGCGTTGCCGCGCGTGTTAAATTCATTGCCGCCGCACCACACCACGAGCGACGGATGATTGCGGAGCGCGCGCACGATGGCGCCGCACTCGTCTTGCACCAAATCAAGAAACGCCGCGTCGCGTGGAAAGCGATCCAGGATCGCGCCCGCGAATGGAAATTCCTGCCACACCAAAATGCCCAGCTCGTCGCAAAGATCATAAAACGCGCGTTTCTCGCGCAAGCCGCCGCCCCACACGCGCAAAAAATTGATATTGGCATCGCGTGCTTGGTGCAGACGCGCCGCGTAATCATCGCGCGTTAGCCGGCCTGGGATTGCGTCGAGCGGAACCCAGTTTGCGCCGCGCAAAAACTCGCGTTTGCCATTGACGACAAAGTGCCAGGGTTCGGCGCCGCGCGGCGCATTCGGCGCGCACGCCAGCTCAAATTCGCGGACGCCGAACGTTTCGGTAAGCGTATCAAACGGTTCGCCCGCGATCGATTCCACTCGAATTTCAAGGTCATACAAATTCGGCTCGCCGCGATCCCAGGGTTGCCATGACCGCGCCTGCGCCAAATCAAAAACGATCGCGTGCGTTTGTTTGCCGCGCTCGAGCGGCAGATCAAACTTGAAGGTCTGCGGCGGCGGCGAAAAATTTTTGCCGCGCACCGCGCACCACACGCGCGCCGTTTGCGCGCAATTCGAATCGAGCGTCAGCGCGACGTGAACGTTAGCCGAGTGATCCGAATCTGGTTTTAATTTTGCCTTGACGAAAACATTGTGAATGAACACCGACTGCACAATCGCAATGCGCGTATCGTCCCATATCCCGCACGTCCGCAAGCGCAGGGCAATATCCCAGCCAAATTGCATTTGGCACTTGAGCGTGGCATAGCGATCGGGATACGGATGCTCGGGCGGCGTGAACAGCGGCGCGATCAGCCGCCCCCACAATTTCTGCGCGGGCGTGGTGTGCCATCGCGGCAACGCATCTGAACCCCAGACACGAATGGCGAGAGACGAAGAGCGCGGCGCGTTCGGTGTAGGCAATTCGTAGGTCTGCCGCGAAAACATTCCAACATGACGTGCGAGTGGCTTGCCGTTAAAAAAAATCGCGCTCTGATAATCTATTCCATCGCAGACCAGAAATGCGCGCTGACCATTCGCCGTTTCTGATTCTAATTCAACCGTGTGTTCATACCACCAATCGCGCGCGTCAACCCACTGCGACGATTCGTTTTGATCGCCAAAAAACGGATCGCTGATCTTGCCGGCGCGCAACAGATCGAGCCGCACATCGCCGGGAACGGTGGCGGGCAACCAATCGCGCGCCTCGGCAAGATCGTTTACAGCGCCGAAAGGTTTTTGCGCGACCGAGCCAACGCGCCAATTTGAATCGTTGAGCGAAAGAATATGGCGGGTCATTTGTTTCTATTCGTTGTCTACCACATGACCACCACGCGCCGCGCGTCGCGGGCAAGCCGCACCGTCTTGCCGTTGATTTCCGCGTCGCCAATTTCGGTCCCGGCTTGGCGCACCGCAAACGGCAAATGCCATTCGATATATTTCAACGTGTCATCGCGCCACGCGCCGTTAACAACCAGTGTGCCGGTGCGTTCGCCAAACGCGATCGTGTAATTGACCGTGCCAAAGTATGTTGGCGCATCCTCGACCTGGATCACATTCATCTCGGTCGTCCAATCCTCTGGCAAAGCTGGCGTGATGACCAGGTGATCCTGTTCCTCAAACAATAACACATTGCGCACCGCGAGCAAATAATCGGCGAGCGCCCAACCGTGATGCCCGTCGCCCATCGCGCCGCCGCGTGTGAGCGGATGGATCGCCTCCGCCCAGGTAAATGTTGGCGACGCATGGCGCAATAGCCAGTTGAGTGTTTTCCACGCATCGGCGTTGTGCTGATACAATTCGCATTGTGCGACATGCAGAGCCAGGTATGTGCCAAACCCAGAATGCCCCACGTGATTGAAATACACGTCTTCCAGCGATGCACCTTCTTTGAGCGCGGCGAGCGTGTCGGTGATGCGCGGGTCATTTGCATCGAAGAGCCGCAAGGGATATGCCGCGGCAAGCGAACCGATCATCGCGGCGTCGAGGCGGCGGTACGGCGAAGCTGGGATCGCGGGACGACCTTGTTGTTGAGCGACGGCGGCAAGTGATGCCTCCACATCCGCGCGGAATGAATCAAAATTCGTGCGCAATTTTTTGGCGTCATCCGTTTGTCCCAGCCATTCTGCGATCTGCGCTGTGTCGCGCAAACCCGCCAAGCCCCAAAAATCGTCCCAGTAAAAATAATCGCTCGGACCCAAATGTTCCGCGCTCGGACCGGGTGGCAGTAAACCATGATGCGCCGAGCGTTTCGTTTTTGGTTTTGCGTCTTTGGTCTTTTGCCTTTTTGAATTGATCCAGGACGCCATTCGCAACAACGACCAATAATTCCCCGCAATCAAATCGTGGTTACCGCTTAAACGCGTGTGTTCCGCAAACGCCCAGATCGCCGCGCCATTGGAATCCCACTCGCCTTCCGTTGCTTGCAAGTAACCATCTTTTTGCAAACGCTTGGCCATCCGTTCCAACACCTGCGCCGATTCGGCATGGTATCCCAGTTTATCAAGCGCGTTCAACAGATACGCCGCATCGCGAAACCAAAATTGGTGATACGTCCATGGACCCGGCGTGATCGTTTTGCCATCGTGGAGCAAAAGCAAAAATGCCTTGTTGGCATCAAACGCGGCTTGCATTTTTTCGTCAGGCAAGCGCACGCGCATGCCGCGCGCGACCTGACTGCGCCAAGTGGCGATGGTTTCCGCGCGCAAATCCGCCGTTGGACGAAATGCGACGGCTGGTAGAGCGATTGGTTCTTCAGCATCCAATTCTTCGCGCACTAGCGGCATCAACGCCGTGATTGTTTTGCTCGCGCCCGGGGCAAGATCGATCGTGTATGCGGCAACCGCGTTCGCAAGCCCGGCATTGCAATGCGCCTGGGTGGTGCCGTTCAATTTTGGCAGAGTGAGCGCGACATCACCGTCTGCCAAAGTAGAACATGCCACCGCGTCTGGCTTGGGCAAAATCACGCCGGGCGCGTGATTGACGAGCAACAGCGCGAGTGCGTCAGTCCCAGGTTGCTTGTATTCAATGTCTTGAACCAACGCGACGCCTTCGGGATTCAGCGGGCGCACGGCGAGATACAACGTCGCTTGGCGCGGCGCGCGGGATGAATTTTCCACTGTAATTTGTTCGACGACAAATTCGTGCGCCGCGTGTTCAACGGCAAAGGTTTCGCGCCGCACACGCAAATCATTTGCGCGATACGTCGTCACGACCAGTGGCAGATTTTCGTGGAGCGCTTGCTCAATCGCGCTTGCGGGCAAACGCGACGGCGCAAATAATTTTCCATCGCTCCTTAGCCACACATCCAGCGACCAGCCATCGAACCAGGGCGTCACCAACCCGCGCGGATCGACAATCGCTTCGCGTTCGCGTTCCACGTTGCCGATCATCGTCCAATCGCGGTGCGTGTAATTGATCGTGTACAAATTAAAGCCGCGCGGGATAAAAGCGACATCGGTCGGATCGAATTGGCGCTCCGCCCAATACGGCAAGATCCAATCGCGATTCGTGGGGAAAAATTTGTTGTTGATCCAGCCGCGTGTCACCAGGCGCGCGCCAACCGGGATCAATTCCGCTGGAAACGGCAATTGCGTTTCGGCGGGACGCCCGATCCCGTTGCTCGCCAGAAAATAATCGAGCACGTCGCCGGAGATGTGAAAACGCGCGGCAATCAATTTCAAAAGCGATTCAGAGAATGACATGGTTGACCTCGCCAGGCATTTTACACGAAAAACCGTGCGCATCAAAGTTTGTCTGAAACGCACAAGTGAGATATAATAGCAGTGAATCGTAATCCGACGTATCGTCTTGGCGTATGGACGGTACGTCATATTTTGAAGGACATGGATGCCTAGTTCGGATTCTTGGAATATCATTGGCACGACCCCGGCGGACATTGAGCGCGCGTATGCGTTTTTGCTTGAGCATGGCGCGCCCGCCGCAAGCCGCGAGATCGCGGCACACCTGATCACCTGGCGCGTCAACGAAGAGACGCGGCGTTTGCAAGAAGCCGCCGCGCGGAGCGCGCCGGTTTACCAGCCCAAAGCAATCTATGCCGTCGGTCAACATTTAATTTTCACCGCGCTCGAGAATCGCGAAGGCGTTGTGACCGCCGTGCGTCCTGGCGACAATCCCCGGCTTGAAGCATTTCAAGTGATGCAGGTCACACTCGAAAACGAATCCCAGCCGCGCGAATTTGCCATGCAGTTTGCGTCGGCGCATTTGCTGAACGAAGAACGCGCGCCGCTGACCGAATTGGTGATGAAGCCGGAAGATGCGATCGCGCAGTACGGCGAGCAAGTCCGCATCGCGCTCGTGCAACGTTTGGGCGCAGACAAACAATTCGTCCATTTGGATGACGGCTGGTATCTGCGCGATTTAATCCCAGACATTCACGCGGGTTACCTGAATCTAGCCGAAGCTGGGATCGAACAATCGGGCGAAGCGCTCCAGACGCATGACTTGATGCACATGCTGGATATACCCAACGATCATAAAAAATCGGCGGCGGCGTTTGCGCTGAACCTGGCATTGGCAAGCGACGAACGTTTTGACGATGTCGGACCCAAAGATTCGCCACGTTGGTTTTTGACTCGGCTCGAAACAGCCGAAGCGCTTGAGCGGCCGCATATTTTGCACGCCGCGACACCGCGCAAAATCGTATTACCGAGTGAATTGGAAACGATTGCGGCTGGATTGCACGATGAAGCCGATTTAAATGGCGATGCGCCAAAACCTGCCGCGCCGCGCGACGAAGTTACCATCATCTTGACGTATCCGCACCGAAAATCTGGCACCTTGCCGCTCACCGCGCCCGTCCGCGCCTTATTGCCAACATTCGCGCGTCCGCGTTTGCAAATCCGTTTCGTGGATGCAACCACTGGCGAAAAAATAGTGGGCTATGCGGTTGCCGAAGGCGCGTATCTCGCTGGTTTAACAACCTGGTTCAACGCGCGCAAACTTGCGCCGGGCGCATTGCTCACGCTCAAGCGCGGCGCGGATCCGCTAGCGATCCAAATTGATTACCAGCCCCAACGCGAACGCGCATTATGGGTGCGCGTGGTGCGCGGCATCAACGGCAAGCTCGTGTTCTCGCAAGAACGCAAGCCGTTGTCGCACAAGTACGACGAAGACATGCTGATTGTCATCGGCGACCCGCTGGGCTTGGAAGCCGCCGCGCAAGCCGCGCGCGATCAGCGCCCGTTGGCGGCATTGCTCGAAGAAATTTATCCCGAGTTGGCAAAACTATCCGGCGCGGGGCGCGTCCACGCAAAAACGTTATATAGCGCGATCAATCTGATTCGCCGCGCGGGACCGCGCGCAGTGCTCGGCGCTCTGGTCGAAGATCGCGCGTTTACTTCGGTCGGCGGTGGTTATTTTGTCTTGAATGACGATCTCCGTCGTTAATCTGATGATGGGTTGCTGATATGTCTCCTGTTGCTCGTCCCGATACTAGAACAAAATTCAAAATTGACTTGACCTGGTTTGAAAAAAATGGGCGCGACCTGCGCACAGAACTGCATGACGCGCTCTGCGGCGAATGTCGCGTGCGCTATCCAACGCCCGCCGACGCGCCCACCGTTGATCGCGTCAATCCCAAGACCGCCGAAATCACGCGCGTGGATGCGTTATGGGAATGCTTGGCGGATCATTGCGGCCGTCAACCTGGTTTTATTTCTCCGACGATGCCGTTGACCAGCGCGATTTTTCACGCGCTATTGGCAAGCGGCAACCAACCGTTGTCTGCGGAACAGATGTATAAACGCATCGGCAAGAGCAACGCGGCGGCAATTTTGCGCGTGTTACTCGGCGCGGAAATTGAAAATGGAATTGTGCCGGTGGAGCAGACCCCAACGTAGAAAAGTTTGACACCCGCGGCGTTTGCGTCTATAATGCGCGTGTTCGTGAATTGCCCCCGTGGCGGAATTGGCATACGCGGCAGTTTGAGGGGCTGTGTCCGTAAGGACGTGGAGGTTCAAGTCCTCTCGGGGGCAC
>JBBIUF010000111.1:0-10216 GCA_037440365.1 Chloroflexota bacterium | reverse complement strand
GTCGCTTGCCAGTGTCCGAACCGGGGTTGAACGAATTGACGCAGCGCGGTTTGAATTCTGGTGCGTTGCAATTTTCTTGTGCGCCAAGCGATCTTGCTGATGCGGAAATTGTCTGGGTCACGTACGATACTCCTGTGGATGAAAATGATGTTGCCGATGTTGCGTTCGTTGTACATAACGTCTCAGCGATTTTTCCTCACCTACGGACTGATGCGCTTGTACTTATTTCGTCGCAATTGCCAGTTGGCTCAACGCGACAACTAGCAGAAATGTACGCGCGAGCGATGCCCCAAGGGCGCGCGACGTTTGCATACTCACCCGAAAATTTGCGATTGGGTCAAGCGCTCGATGTGTTTCTGCACCCCGACCGCATCATCGTTGGCATACGCACGGATTCGGATCGCGCCCGGGTTGCAGAATTGCTCAAGCCGATTATCGATAAAATTGAATGGATGTCGGTTGAATCGGCGGAGATGACCAAACATGCACTCAACGCTTTTCTCGCTACCTCGGTAACGTTTATCAACGAAATTGCCGCGCTGTGTGAACGTGTCGGCGCGGACGCGCGTGAGGTTGAACGTGGTCTCAAAAGCGAGGTACGCATCGGGCCGAAAGCGTACCTGCGTCCGGGCGGCGCATTTGCGGGTGGCACACTCGCGCGTGACCTTGCGTTTCTCGTTGAGGTTGGGCGCGCGCAAAGCACGCCGACGAATTTGCTCGCGGCGGTGCGCGTGAGTAACGACGAACACAAAAACTGGGTACGGCGCGCGCTAGTTCAGGCGCTTGGTGATTTGCGTGGCAAGACAATAGTTGTGTTGGGCTTGACGTACAAACCAGGGACAGATACGTTACGTCGTTCGAGCGCGATCGAATTGTGTGAGTGGTTGCGCGACCAAAGTGCGCGCGTCATCGCGTTCGAGCCAGCCATTAAATCGTTACCCAATGAATTGGCAAACGTGATCGAGTTGCGTGATTCGATTGAATTGGCATTGCACAATGCAGATGCGGCAATTGTCGCGACCGAGTGCCCTGAATTCGCGACAATCAATGCGGATGAAATTGTGCGTGTGATGCGCCAACCGATTGTGCTGGATGCGAGTCGTTTTCTCGAAAAGAACTTGGATCACGATGTCCGTGTACGTTACATCGTGGTGGGAAAAGCGGAATGAAATTTCAAGGTCAACGTGCGCTCATCACCGGCGCAAATCAGGGTTTTGGACTCGCGGTGGCGCGTGCGTTTGTCGCTGAAGGGGCGGACGTGATGTTGTGCGCGCGTGACGAAAGTCATTTGGCGCAAGCGCAACGTGAGCTTGTCGCACTTGGGTCGGCGAGTGTGGTTGCGATGCGCGCGGACGTATCGCGCAAAGAAGATGTGGAACGGCTCGTGGATGCAACGCTCGCGCAGTTGGGCGGACTTGAGATTGTGGTGGCGAACGCGGGTGTGTACGGTCCCAAAGGCGCGGTTGAAAATGTAGATTGGGACGAATGGGTAAACGCGATTGCGATCAATTTGCTTGGTACTGTATTGTTGTGTCGCGCGGCGATTCCGCACCTTAAGAAACAAGGATACGGTAAGGTTATCATTCTCTCCGGCGGCGGCGCAACTAAACCGATGCCGAATCTGAGTGCGTATGCCGCATCGAAAGCAGGCGTCGTACGATTTGGCGAAACGCTTGCCGATGAAGTGCGCGCGTTTAATATCGATGTGAACATGATCGCGCCGGGTGCGCTCAATACGCGGTTGCTCGATGAGATTATCCAAGCCGGACCTGAACAGGTCGGGCGCGCATTTTACGAACAGTCCCTCAAGCAAAAAAAAGAGGGCGGCACGCCACTTGAACGCGGCGCGGCCTTGTGCGTGTTTCTCGCAACACATGCAAGCGATGGTATTACCGGCAAATTGATTAGTGCGGTCTGGGATCCCTGGGAACAATTGCCGCAGTATCGCGACGATTTGGCGCATACGGATATTTATACATTGCGTCGCATCGTGCCGAAAGAACGCGGCAAAGATTGGGGATAAAAATAAATCACGAATCGTCACGAATTACTTTTTTGCAGATAAATCCGAGGGGCAGATGAACGTTGGGATTGTGGGTTGTGGTTTGATCGGGCAAAAACGCGCGCGCGCGTTGGCAGGCGCGAGACTCGTTGCGTGTGCAGATATTGCGCTCGAACGCGCGGAGGCATTGGCGCGAACTGTGCCGGGCGCGCAAGCAGACACTGATTGGCGCGAGATGGTCACGCGACGCGATGTGGATGTTGTGGTGATTGCAACGACGAACAACTTGCTTGCTGAAATTACACTCGGCGCAGTGAATGCGGGCAAGCACGTACTCGTCGAAAAGCCAGCCGCGCGGTGTGCGTCAGAACTTGATCCAATTCTCACGGCGGCGCAGGAAAATCGTGTCCAGGTGCGTGTTGGTTTCAACCATCGTTACCATCCCGCGTTCCGCAAGGCACGCGAAATTTTTGAATCAGGCGCGCTGGGTGAGATGATGTTTGTGCGCGCGCGGTACGGGCACGGTGGACGTATTGGTTACGATAAGGAATGGCGCGCGAACCCGGCCATTTCTGGCGGCGGCGAATTGATTGATCAAGGCGTACATTTGATTGATCTCTCGCGTTGGTTCTTGGGCGATTTTACAGAAACTCAAGGTTTTGCGCATACGTACTTTTGGCAAATGCCAGTGGATGACAATGCGTTTATGCTTTTGAAAACGGCGCAACAGCAATCTGCATTTCTGCATGTCAGTTGCACCGAGTGGAAGAATTTATTCTCATTTGAAATCTACGGACGCGACGCTAAACTTGACATTAATGGTCTGGGTGGCAGTTACGGCGTCGAGCGTCTCGCGTATTATAAAATGTTGCCACAAATGGGACCGCCCGAAACAACAATTTGGGAATATCCGATGGGCGACGCGTCATGGCAAATTGAGTTTGCCGAATTTCTGGATGACATTCGACTAGAACGTGAACCAGCCGCAAATTTGAACGACGCGCGCGCGGCGCTTGAGATTGTCGAGCAAATTTATCATCAATCTAAAATCGAATATCTAAAATGATTATCACGCGCAGTCCTCTCCGAATTTCGCTTGGCGGCGGCGGCACGGATTTACCATCTTACTATCGCGACCATGGTGGCTTTGTAATTTCCGCCGCAATTGACAAATATGTTTACGTCTCGGTCATCCGTCCGTTTGCACCGGGCATCTTTCTTAAATACTCGCAACTCGAAAAGGTTGAGCGTATTGATGAAGTGCAACATCGGATCATTCGCGAAGCGTTGTGGATGCTTGATTTCAAAACCCCGCAAATCGAAATTACCACGCTCGCGGATATTCCGGCGGGAACTGGGCTGGGTTCATCCGGCAGTTTCACCGTAGCGCTGTTGCGTGCTTTGTTCGCGCATCGCCGTCGCCTTGTGTTGATGAGCGAATTGGCGCGGCTCGCGTGCGAAATTGAGATCGAGCGGTTGGGCGAGCCGGTGGGCAAACAGGATCAGTACATCGCCGCGTACGGCGGTATTACGTGTTTCAATTTTAACCAGGACGATACGGTGACGGCGACGCCACTCAAGATTAGCATGGATACTTTGTTTGATCTGGAAGATAATTTGCTTTTGTTCTTTACCGGTTTTTCGCGCAGTGCCGGGAGCATTCTGCAGGATCAAAAGCAACGTACGCAACAAGCCGATGCGGCGATGTTGCAAAATTTGCACAATGTCAAAGAGTTGGGTTTGCAAACGCAACGGGCGCTTGAGGCGAATCATCCCGCCGAGTTGGGCGAAATCATGCGCGCGCACTGGGAAGCCAAACGCAAACGTTCGGCTGGCATGAGCAATCCGCAAATTGATGAGTGGTACGAACTAGGTCGGAAGAATGGCGCAATTGGCGGTAAATTAGTCGGCGCGGGCGGCGGCGGTTTCTTGTTGTTCTACGCTGAAGATCGAAAAAACTTGCGGCAGGCGATGGCGCACGCGGGCTTGGAAGAAGTGCGTTTTCGGTTTGACTTTGAGGGAACCAAGGTGTTACTGTCATAATGTTGCCAGTTGCAATTCTTGCGGGTGGACTCGCTATGCGCTTGCGTCCGCTCACCGAAAAAATTCCCAAATCCTTGATGGACTTGCACGGTGAACCATTCATAGTTCACCAGTTACGCCTGTTGCGTTCGCGCGGTGTCACGCGCGTCGTGATCTGCGCCGGATTTCTCGGCGAGATGATTCAGCAAGTTATTGGCGACGGCGCGCACTGGGGAGTGCGCGCTGATTTTTCGTTTGATGGCGATCAACTGCGCGGCACCGCGGGCGCACTTAAAGCCGCCTTACCCTTGCTCGGTGACGCATTTTTCGTTTTGTACGGCGACTCGTATTTGTCGTGCGATTATGATGCTGTGCAAATTGCATTTGAAGCGAGCAGTAAAGCTGGGTTGATGACTGTGTATCCAAATGCCGGGCGTTGGGACAAGAGCAATGTCGAGTTTGCGGATGGACGCATTTTGGTGTACGATAAACATCAAGTTACTCCGCACATGCGTCATATTGATTATGGCTTGGGCGTATTACGCGCGTCTGCGTTAACGGATGTTCCAAACGATCAACCGCATGATCTCGCAGTGTTGTATCAAAATTTACTTGCGCGCGGAGAACTAGCTGGGTATGAAATCGCGGAACGTTTCTATGAAATTGGTTCGTTCGACGGCTTGGCAGAAACGCGACAGTATCTTGCTCAACAAGGAAAAATCGAAATGAGTTTCGCACAACAATTTTTAGATGAAGCAACTCAGGTGATGCAGAATTTGGATGTGGATGCGATTGAACGAGTTGCCCATCTGCTTGCGGATACACGTGCGCGCGGTGGACGTTTATTCATCCTGGGTGTCGGTGGCAGTGCGGCGAATGCTTCACACGCAGTCAATGATTTCCGCAAACTTGCTGTGCTTGAAACCTATGCGCCAACCGATAACGTGTCCGAACTGACCGCGCGCACGAACGATGAAGGTTGGGCGAGCGTGTTCGTCGAATGGCTCAAGATTAGCCGCTTGCATCCTGATGATGCAGTGTTGGTGTTTTCGGTGGGTGGCGGCGATCTCGAAAAAAATGTTAGCCCGAATTTAGTGAGTGCATTGCAATACGCGAAAGAAATCGGGGCGCGCGTTCTGGGAATTGTTGGGCGCAATGGCGGTTACACCGCGCAGGTCGCGGATGCGTGTGTGATTATTCCTACCGTGAACATCGCGCATGTGACACCGCACACTGAAGCATTTCAAGCGGTGGTGTGGCATTTACTTGTGACGCATCCTGCGCTCAAAGCCGCCCCAACCAAATGGGAATCGATGCGATGAGGCGGGCCGTTTTTTTTGATCGCGATGGTGTGCTCGATCGTGCTGTCGTACGCGCGGGCAAGCCGCATCCGCCCGCGAATTTAGATGAACTCGAAATACCGGGCGATGTGCCAGACGCATTACGTCAATTGCGCGACGCGGGTTTTTTGCTGATTGGGGTGACGAATCAACCGGATGTGGCGCGTGGCACACAAACGCGCGCGCTGGTTGAAGCGATCAATGCCAAGTTGTGCGCTCGCTTGCCACTCGACAAAATTTGCGTGTGTTATCATGACAATGCGGACGCTTGTGAATGTCGCAAGCCCGCGCCGGGTTTGATCGTGCAAGCCGCGCGCGAGTCCAATATTGATCTTGCCACGAGTTTTATGATCGGCGATCGCTGGAAAGATATTGAAGCCGGTCGTCGCGCGGGCTGTCACACGATTCATCTTGATGGCCACTATGCAGAAACCTGGCGCGGCGGTGCGGCAGATATCCGCGTGCAATCGCTCAAAGAAGCGGCAGAATGGATTCTTGATCAAAGTGGAGGTTCAATCGCGATGAGAGCGTTGAGTGATTTTCACGTCAAGATTTTTGCCGATGGTGCAGATAAAGCGGGGATGCTCGAAATGTATCGCCAGCCATTTATCAAAGGATTCACGACGAATCCAACGCTGATGCGTAAAGCGGGGATTACGGATTACGCCGCATTCGCGCGCGATATTGTGCAAGCGATTCCTGATCGTCCGATTTCGTTGGAAGTGTTTTCGGATGAGTTCACCGAAATGGAACGGCAAGCGCGCGTGATTGCGCAATGGGGCGAGAATGTTTATGTCAAAATTCCGGTGACAAACACGCGTCATGAATCTGCAATCCCTTTAATTCGGCGTTTGGCGAGCGCCGGGATCAAATTGAATGTTACAGCAATGATGACGCTTGTCCAAGTGCGCGATGTGAGTGTGGCACTTGCGGGTGGCGCGCCATCGTGTGTCTCTGTGTTTGCTGGACGGATTGCCGATACGGGACGCGATCCAATACCATTGATGGCGGCGGCGGTTGAACTGATCAGTCCATACCCTAATGTTGAATTAATTTGGGCAAGTCCACGTGAATTGCTTAATGTATTTCATGCTGACGCGGTGGGTTGTCATATCATTACGGTGACGAATGATATCCTCAAGAAACTGAATTTTATTGGCAAAGACTTGGATGCGTTTTCGTTGGACACAGTAAAGATGTTTTATGACGATGCAGTAAAGGTTGGCTATTCGTTGTGATTACGCTGGGCGATCTACCTGCTCCGCCACCTGGCAAAATGGGTTTTCCTTGGACGGAAGGTCCCGCTGGTTTGGCGAATTCCGCGTTGCCACGTATTAGTGTGGTCACGCCTTCCTACAACCAAGCCGCATATCTTGAAGAAACAATTCGCTCTGTGCTATTGCAAGGCTACTCCAATTTAGAATATGTTATAATGGATGGCGGTAGTACAGACGGCAGTATTGAAATTATCAAACGTTATGCGGCATGGCTCACCCACTGGGTCAGCGAGCCAGATGCCGGACAAAGCGATGCGATCAATAAAGGTTGGCAATATTGCACGGGTGATGTTTTTGCCTGGTTAAACGGCGATGATGTGTATGCGCCCAATGCACTCACTCAAGTTGGCGAAACGTTTGCAGACAATTCCGCACTTGGTTTGGTCTATGGGAACATCCTGGTGAGCGATAGTGTGGGCAAACAATCTGGAATAATTGGTTATCACGCGGCAAATGCGTATATGTTGGCGGCGCTGGAAATTCCATATCAGCCCGCCAGTTTTTTCAAAGCCTCGATCGTGGGCCAAGTTGGATGCCTGGATGTTTCGTTGCGTTATGTGATGGATGTGGATATACTAGTCCGGGTCATGGCGAACGCACCCATGGCACGTATCAATCAGCCCCTCGCAAGTTTTCGCATCCACGCTCAATCGAAAACAAATTTAGGCGAAGCGGCCTTTGCGCGCGAGTTGATCGGGTTGGCGGAAAAAATCCAAAGCCACTTGGTGGATTATCCTGGCTTGGCGCAAATTGAGCGGTCACAAACAATCAGTAATTTTCACCGTCTGGCGGCAAAACATTTTTATCAAGGCAATTGTTTTCGAGACGCACTAATGCAAATTATTTTGGCGTGCCGCACAAATCCAACGGCAACACTTGCAATCCTGGGTGATGAGGGGCTTGGTTGGCTCGTGCGTCGTCTATTGCCCATGCGGTTCTATCGTGCGTTGGCGCATCGCTTGCGCGCCAAGCCCGCCACACAAAATTTCTAGCGGCATGATTAAATAATGCAAGTATCCGTTACTGCGATCATTCCTTGCTATCGGTGTGCAGACACCGTTAGGCGAGCCGTCGAATCCGTGGCTCGCCAAACGGTTTTGCCTATCGAAGTGATCTTGGTGGACGATGGAAGCGGCGATAATACGCTTGATACGCTCTATGCACTCCAAGCTCAATATAGCGCCAATTGGATCAAGGTGATCGCGCTGGACCATAACCAAGGTGTCTCGGTGGCGCGCAATACCGCGTGGGATGTAGCGAGCGGGGATTATATTGCTTTTCTCGATGCGGACGATGTGTGGCATCCCGAAAAAATTGACTTGCAATATGATTGGATGTGCAAACGCCCTGACGTTCTAGCCACCGGTCACAAATACGTTCTGCTCGATCCAAGTGCGCCAGTGCCAGAACGGTCCATCGAGCGCGATTTTTCGATCTACCAAATTGAACGGAATCGGTTGCTACTCTCAAATCCATTTGTGACGCCGTCGGTAATGATCCGGCGCGCGATCCCTTATCGATTTCATCCTGGCAAGCGCTATACCGAAGATTATTATCTATGGTTGCAGATTGTCTTGGATGGCAAATTGATGGTGGGGCTAAACGTTCCGCTGGCGTTTGTATACAAGCGCCTAGGCGAAAGTGGTGCCTCGCGCAATTTACTCAAAATGCGTGCTGGCGATATTAGCAATTATTGGTTATTGTGGCGTTCGGGCAAGCTGGGTGTTTTCCAAATGAGCTGGTTTATCATGTATTCCATGCTCAAGTTTTTGCTGTTACTTGTGGTTGGTGCGCGCAGTCATTATGCGATCAAACGCTGGATCGAGCGCGATTGAAATTACCATTCATGTCTACCCCTGATCTCTCCATCTGTATTCCCACGCTCAACGCAGGCGCATTGCTCCGCGATTGTTTGCGATCGATTTACGCAAATACTCACTCGGTCACATTTGAAATTATTGTTGTTGATAATAATTCGCACGATGGCACGGTGGAGATGTTGCGCGTCGAATTTCCAGATGTCCATATAATTGCGAATGATCGCAATACTGGATTTACGCGCCCAACCAATCAAGCCTTGCGTGCGAGTACTGGGCGGTATGCGTTGCTCTTGAATAACGACACGGTAATTTTGCCGGATGCGCTCGATCGGCTAGTCGCGTTTGCAGATGCACATCCCCAAGTGGGGATTGTGACGCCCAAGGTGCTGAATCGCGACGGCACTTTGCAAAAGCAATGTCGGCGTGGTTTAGCAACTCCCTGGGAACTATTCTGCTATTTTTCTGGTTTGGCAAAACGTTTTCCAAACGATCCGCGTTTCGCGGGCTATTTGATCACCTACATCGGTGAAGATGAAACTCATACCTGTGCCGCTGTATCTGGCTCGTGCATGTTAATTCGGCGCGCTGTACTTGACCAAATTGGCTTGCTCGACGAGCGATTTTTTGCGTATCAAGAAGACACGGATTTTTGTATCCGTGCAGGCAAAGCGGGTTGGCAGGTGTATTATTTTCCCCAAGCGCAGATTATTCATTATGGTGGAGAAGGCGGTTCGCGCGCCCATCCTTATCGTTCGATTATCGAATGGCATCGCTCGTATTTTTTGTATTATCGTAAAAATCTAGCCCAACGCTATTTTTTCTTATTCAATGGATTTTATTATGGCGTAATGGTTTTGAAATTGGCAACCGCGCTCGCCGCCAATTTTTTTCGCAAGGAAAAATTTGCGGGTAGCCGCAAGCCCTGAGTGAATGACCATGTTTTCTTTTGGCTTAACCGAACGGCGCATTTCCTTAATTGCGATTGACTGGCTTATTGTCGAGCTGACGACGCTGTTTGCATTTTGGATTATGGCGTTGCGCGCCGAATGGGTATTTGATACAACCTATCTATTGAGCAATCTGGGTTGGTTTATTCTTCTCCCCGTGTTGTGGTTTCTCTCCGCTTTTCTGACGGGTTTTTACGATCTCAAAAAAATTACCACGTTGGGAACAGCCATGGCGTCTCTAGGACAGACCGTCTTGCTGGTGATCATTGTTTATATCGTCATCTACTTTTTCTTTGCGACACCTGGTTCTCAACCGCGCGGCATTGTGGGTTATCAGGGTGCGGCCAGTTTCGTCTTGATCAGTTTATGGCGCGCGCTGTACGTTTCGCTCGCACGCCGCCAAGTATTTGCGCGCCCTGTCATCATCATTGGTGCGGGCTGGGCGGGGCAGACGATGGCGCAAACGATTTCCCAATTTGCCAATGCGCATTATCGTATTCTTGGTTTTGTAGACGACGATCCCGTGAAGCAAAATCGGCAAATTGAAATTTCTGGCGCCAGTGTTGCGTTGCCGGTACTCGGCACGGCACGTGATTTAACACGGTTGGTGCGTGAGCACAATGTGCCAGAAGTCATTCTAGCGATTACACACAATCTCAGCACGGCACTGTTCCAAGCTTTACTCGATTGTATGGAGCAGGGCGCACAAATCACTCAGATGTCCGTGCTGTTTGAGCAACTTGCCGGACAAATCCCCATTGAGCATATTGGCGATAACTGGAACGTTGCTCTGCCGCTAGCCACCGCC
>JBBIUF010000110.1:0-10366 GCA_037440365.1 Chloroflexota bacterium | reverse complement strand
GGGCCCGGCACTCGTGGCAACTATCTCGGGTTTCGGTGCTCCCAGTAATCTCTCCATATTCTGAAATTCAAAAGACCCTTGGGGTCTTGAAGACCCCAAGGGTCTAGATAGATAATTTATTTTTCGAGGACGTATGCCACTCTCACCAGGACAACTGATCGCGACGCGCTACCGCGTGGTCCGCATTTTGGGACAAGGCGGCTTTGGTGCGGTCTATCTCGTGGAGGACGCGCGCCTTGCCGGGCGCATTGTCGCGCTCAAAGAAACCTTTGACAATTCGCCGGAAGCGAAACAACAGTTTACGCTCGAAGCGACCATTCTCGCGCGCGTAACGCACACCGCGCTCCCGCGCGTGTCCGATTCATTTGTCGAACCGAACGGACATCAATTCCTCGTGATGGATTTCGTCGAGGGGCAAGACCTCAGCGACCTGATCCAAAATGGCATTGTGCCGGAAGCTCAAGCCGTGCGGTGGATGACGGAAATTTGCGATGCCGTCGGTTTTCTCCACGTGCAAAATCCGCCGATCATTCACCGCGACATCAAGCCGCAAAATATCAAGATTCGCAAGGATGGTCACGCCGTCCTGGTGGACTTTGGCATTGCCAAAGAGTACAACCCCAAGAAACAAACCGCGCGCATCGCCAAAGCGATCTCATCGGGCTTTTCGCCGCCGGAACAGTACGGCAGTGGCACGGACGCGCGCTCGGATGTGTATGCGCTCGGCGCGACCTTGTACTGCGCCGTTACCGCGAGCGTGCCGCCGGAATCCATGGAATTGTTGACCGGCACCGCGCAATTGCCCAAACCGCGCCAACTCAATCCGCGCATCAGCGCGGCATTGGAGCAAATTATTTTGCGCGCCATGTCGCTCAACTCGGTGCAACGCTATACCAACGCACGCGAGATGGCGCAGGCGCTGGAAGCGTGCGCGCGCGGCGCAACCTCATTGCCAATCCCAAACGCGCCCAGCGTGCCGGTCGCCGGGATGCGCTGTCCCACCTGCGGTCGCCCCAATCGCCCCGCCGCAAAATTTTGTCAGTATGATCGCACGCCGCTCGGCGCGCCCGCGCAACCAAACACGACGCCGGTCATGCACTTTGAATTGGGCAACGCGCACGGACGCAAGAAAAATTTTGCGCGCGCCGTCGCCGAGTACGACCTTGCCGCGCGCGGCGGCTTTGAACACGTCGCGCTGTACAACAACTGGGGCAACGCGCTCGTCGAACTGGGTCAACTCGACGATGCCATCCCGATTTTGCAACGCGGCTTGGGCCGCTATCCGCAAGATGCCGATTTGTACAGCAACCTGGGTTGGGCGTATGCCAAAAACGGACAACACCAGCAAGCCACCATCGTCTTGCAACGCGCGCTTGCGCTCGACCCGCAACCGGAAACGCATTTCACGCTCGGCTTGGTTTACCAACGAATGCAAAACGACGCGCAAGCGATTGCCGAAATTCGGCAATACCTCGCCGTCGAATCCAAATCCGTGTTCGGGCATTACGTTCTGGGACAATGCCTCTTGCGGTCCAATCAACTCGCGCAAGCGCAAGCCGAATGCCAGCATATCCTGCAACTCGATCCGCGGTATGCTGGCGCGTACATCCTGACCGCCGCGATCCACATTCGCAACAAACGCCACCCCGACGCGATTCTTGCCGCGAACAAGGCGAACCAATTGGAACCTAGTTCGCTCGGCTATTTTTATTTAGGTCAAGCGTACAGCGAATTGAAAAAATGGAACGACGCCGTGACGGCGTTCAACGAAGCGATTCGGCTCGACCCGCACGATCCCGATCCGCACACGATGCTCGCAATGTGCTATTGGTTTATGAAACGCGACGCCGATGCGCGTTCGGAAATTCGCCGCGCGCTGGCGATTGATCCGAACAATGCCGCCGCGAAACTCTTGGAACAGAAAATTTAGAAAGCGAGGCACTGATGCCGCTCACTCCCGGTCAAACACTCGAAGGTCGCTATCTCATCCAAGCCCTGTTGCATCAAGGCGGCATGGGCGCAGTCTATCGCGCGCTGGATCAATCGATCAATTGCGTCGTCGCGATCAAAGAGCGCACGCCCGATCCGCTGGCGAACGCCAATGCGCTGGCGCAAGCGCGCGTGCAATTTCAACGCGAAGCGCAAATCCTCGGCAACCTCTCGCACCCGGCTCTGCCGCGCGTGACGAATTATTTTTCATCCGGCGGCAACGAATACTTGGTGATGGATTTCGTCGAAGGGTCCAGTCTGGAATCCATGTTGCAGGCATACGGCTCGTTCAACGAAGCCACCGTGATCGCGTGGGCGCATCAACTGCTCGCCGCGCTCGCCTACATTCACAGCCGCAACGTCATTCACCGCGATCTGAAACCGTCGAACCTGATCTTGAAACCGGACGGCAAGATCATGCTGGTGGATTTCGGTTTGGTCAAATTGATGGACCCGAATGATCCGCGCACGTTGAACGCAATGCGCGGCATGGGCACGCCGGAATATGCGCCGCTCGAACAATATGCCGGGACCACCACGCACACCGACGCGCGCAGTGATATTTACGCGCTCGGTGCAACGCTCTATCATTTGCTCACCGGACGCCCGCCGCTCCAAGTGCATCAACGGATGCTGGATCAAACCCAGCAACCAACGCCGCGCGCGCTCAACACGAACATTTCACCGGCGATGGAAGCGCTAGTGCTGAAAGCGATGCAAATCTATCCGCAGGATCGTTTTGCCAACGCAACCGAAATGCGCCAGGCGCTTGCCGATGTCGCGCGCGGCGGCGCACCGACCGTGCCTTATGTAACACCACCTCAGCCACCCGTCGCCACGCCGCCGCCCTACATTGCGCCACCCGTTGCCGCGCCCGTGCCAAAACCTCCCGTGCCAACCATCGCGTGGCTCGCGATTGGACTTGGCTTTACGGTGATCGCGTTTTTGATCGGACTGTTTGTCGCCGCTGTAATTATTTTGCCCAACCTGGTGCCGACGCCTCGGGCCGCCATCATCATCACCGCAACGCCTGCGCCAACCAGCATTCAAACGCCAACGCCCGCATCCGCCGCCCCGCCGCTTGCGCCGACCGTACCCGCGCCCACGCTTGCGCCCGGCGCGCCAACCGTATCCGCGCCGACGCTCACACCCACTAGCGCGGCAACGGTTGCGCCGCCAACCACAACACGGATTCCGCCAACCGTTGCGCCGCCGACACCCACCTTGACGCCTGTCGTAGCCGTCGCACCTGGCACCGAAGGCATGGTGTTTGTCCCCGCCAGCGATTTCTGGATGGGCGCGGCGGATGTTGATCCCGCCGCCGCTCCTGATGAAAAACCGGGCGCGCTCGTTTACGTCAGCGCGTTCTGGATCGACAAGTACGAAATCAGCAACGCGCAATTCAAAGCGTGCGTGGACGCCGGCAAATGCGACGCGCCGAGCGGCGTCTATTCGCCGCAAGCGCCGCACGAAGCATACGGCAACGCGCAATTCGATAATTATCCGGTGGTGTTGATTTCGCAGTACAACGCATCGCGGTACTGTGTATGGAAAGGCAAAAGTCTGCCATTTGAAACCCAATGGGAAAAAGCGGCGCGCGGTAATCAAGACCAGCGCCTCTATCCCTGGGGCAAAGACTGGGACGGCTATAACGCCAACGCAGGCAAAGGCGAACCAGGACCAGCCCAAGTCAATGCGTACCCCGGCGGTTGCAGTCCGTATGGCGCGTGCAACATGGCGGGCAATGTGGCGGAATGGATCGCCGACAATTACAGTAGCAATTGGTACAGCGTGCGCCGCACAAATAACTTGTTGCGCGATCCGGTGTTTTGGGATTCCGGACTCAAGCCGCAATTCAATGTGCGTGGCGGCTCGTTCAAATCGTCAATTGCGGATGCGCGCGTGTCCAAACGCGCCAGCCAAAAAGGCGACAATGCGGTGATGAACGATGTCGGCTTTCGATGCGTCAAAGCCACGCCGTAACGAGTAAGCCATTACACCAAGATTGATCCTTTGAGGCAAACAGTTGGCTATGTCAACCTGTCCACGTTGTTCTAGTCCCGTTCGCCCTGGCGCGCGCTTTTGCGGACAATGCCGCGCGCCCTTGACCATGCTTGCCGCGCCCACGCCGATTGCGCTCGTCGCGTGTTCGCATTGCGGCGCAAGCAATCGCGCGAACGCGCGGTTTTGCGCGCGGTGCGGGCAAACCGTTACCGCGTCTCCTGCGCGCCAACCAATCTCATCCGCCGTAATCATTGCGGGCATTGCGTTCAGCCTTATCGCGCTCGTACTTTTGATCGGCATTGGCGGGATCGCGTGGTACATCGGCAACACGCTGAATGTTGCCAGCGTGAGTACCACGCCCGCACCGCCAACCGCAGTCAACGCCACGCCGATCCCTGGCACGCGCAGTGCGCCCACCACCGCGCCCACCGCAGTCAGCGCCACGCCGATCCCTAGCACACGCAGTGCGCCCGCCGCCGCGCCCACCTCAATCAGCGCAACACTCGCGCCGACCGCACCAACCATCGGCGTCAAGGTGGGCAACCTCGCACCGGCAAGCTAATCGCGTTGAGCAGTCTGCGCGGCAAGCCCGTCATCATTAATTTTTGGGCGTCGTGGTGTCCCTTTTGCCGCAACGAAATGCCCGACCTGAACGCGCTGTATAAACAAGATGCGCCAACCCAGGGGCTCGTTGTGCTGGGCATTGACACCGACGAAAGCAGTCGCGCCGATGCCGAGCAATTTGTGCGCGACAATGGCTTGGCGTTTACGATTTTGTGGGACGAAGGCACGCGCGTCAGCAGTCAATATCGCTTGAGCGGCTATCCCGCCAGTTTCTTTATTGATCGCGCGGGCGTCATCCGCTCAACTGTGTCAGGCGCAATTCGCCGCGATGATATGAACGAGCGCGCCAAGCAAATTTACTAGCCGATCTTTGTCATTGCGAGCCGCATTTTTTGCTACGAAGCAACATTTACCTGCATCAAGTGCTGGTGTCGCCAATTTCAATTTGAGGATTGCTTCGCTTCGCTCGCAATGACAAACAAATAAAAGGTTCGTGTCATTCGTAGATAAAAAAAAAGCCCAACAAAATTTGGAGGCACGTATGCCCTGTAAATGGTGCGGCAAAGACCCCACGCGCACAACCGCGCGGTATTGCAATGTGTGTAGTGCGCCACTGATTGAGAATATCCCGCTCGCGATGCAGAACGGCATGGCGCAAGGCAATTTCATGTCCGGCGCTATGCTCAACGGACGCTATCAAATCCGCAAACTGCTCGGCAGTGGCGGCATGGGCACAGTGTACGGCGCGCTGGACAGCAACCTGCCCGGCAAGCGCGTCGCCGTCAAGGAACTCGATCCGCAAAAAAGCGGCAACCTCGATGAACAACAAGCCGCCGTTAAATTATTTTACGACGAAGCCGGGATGCTGGCGCGGCTCGATCACCCGCACTTGCCCAAGGTCACGCATTTTTTCGGCGAAGGCGGACGCTATTACCAAATCCTCGATTTCATTGACGGCTGGACGCTGCAAGAAATCCAGGAACGCCAACGCGTCGTCCCGGAAGCCCAGGTAGTGGATTGGGCGCGGCAGATTTGCGACGCGCTCAATTATCTGCACGCGCAAAATCCGCCGGTGATTTTCCGCGATCTCAAACCAGGGAATGTGATGCTCGACAAGAACGGCAACATCAAACTGATTGACTTTGGGATCGCGCGGCGGTTCAAGGTGGGTCAAGCGCACGACACAACGATGCTTGGCACACCGGGGTATGCCGCGCCGGAACAATATGGCAAAGGGCAAACCGATCCGCGCAGTGATCTCTACTCGCTTGCCGCGACGATGTACACGCTCGTCAGCGGCTATGACGTTTCGCTTGCGCCGTTCCAATTGCCGCCCGTGCAAACGTATGCGCCGTTTGTTTCGCCAACAACCGCGCGCATCATCAACACCGGTCTCGCGATGGATCCGAGTCAGCGCTGGCAAAGCGCCAAACAAGTGAGCGCGATGCTTCCTGGCATGGCAATTCCCGTCGGTGGCACAATGCCGGTTGGCGGCGCACCGGGCGGCGGCACAGCGACCAAATCAATCACGCAACTGCTTGGCGCGCGCATCGCCGAGTTGAATAACGCGCAACTGGTCACGCTATTGATCGGTCTCACCGCCATCGCCGCGCTCGCAACTTATGTACTAACGCCCATCCTGCAACCAATCCCGCTCTTTTGGAATAATGTAGACGCAAGCGCAATCATCGCACCGTTGGCATATGCCGCCACGCGCAAACGCGGCGTGGCGGGCATTGCACTCGGCGCAATCGCAGGGATCGGCGGGATCATCACCCAGATGCAAACATCCACCACGCAATACGGCGCGCTATCCATGCTTGCCGCGCTTGTGGTGGCGGCGCTTGCGGGCGGCTTTGCCGAAGTCTGGTTGCGCGCGCTCGATCCGAAAAAGAAATCCGAGGACGTGTGGCAACGCGAAATTGCCTGGCTTGCGCTCATGTCGGCGATTACGGTGGCGATTGTGCGCCTGCCATATATCGCCGTGTATGGTTTGCAATTAGCGCAACCGTTTGTCTCGGCGTTGCTCGGCGCGCTGGGCTGGTTCAGCGGCGACCTGGTATGGCAGACGATCCAGACGCGGTTTCAGCGACTGGGCCATTTATAAATTTTTCAAGGACAATTCCCATGGCAAAAATCATTTCCATCGGCAAGCCGGAAAACCAGGGCGAGAGCCGCACGTTCCAATATCTGGAAACGCAGTTGCCTGACACCGCGCTCGTCCTCACGAATGTTGCTGTGCCGGACTCGCGCGGCAACCGCGACGCGGACGCGATCGCGTTCAGCCAGACCGGCGTGCATCTAATCGAGATCAAGGATTGGGCTGGCACACTGCGCGGAACCCAGGTCGGCGATTGGCATCAGGACGAAGCCACCGTCAAAAATCCGTGTTTTCAAATCACGCAGACGCGCGAGATTTTTCGCAATTTTGTTTTCCGCAACGCCAAGAAAATTTTCGACGACCCGCGCAGTTCCTACGGTGTGCCGGTCGAAGCGTTGCTCGTGTTCGTCCACGCCACCGCCACCACCGACGGCGTAAAAATTCAGGCGCTCGAACATTTGCACGTGTGCAAAAAGTTGGACGACCTGGCATCCGCTATGACACGCCAACGGATGCGCACACGGCAATTTTTACGCATCGCGGAAATTCGCAAAATCACCGAACTGCTCGGCGCGCGCAAAAGCGATTTGGATGCATGGGAGCAAAACCTGACACCCAAGACGTGCGGCAAATGCAGTCACGAAAATCGTCCGAGCGCGAAATTTTGTTTGCAATGCGGCGCCAAGTTTGCGTAGGCAGGTTTTCAAACTTGCCCCAGGAGGTTCACTTGAAAAACATGCGTTGGCTCGTTAGCGGACTGCTCATCCTCGGCGCGCTATGGCTGACGCCGAGCGCGTTGCGCGCGCAAAGCGCGTACGCCATCTCGCTCGCGCAGGTGGACACAACCCAGTATCCCGTCATCACGCTCTATGTCAATGTGCGCGACGCGGCAGGGCAACCCGTCCCCGGTTTGCGCAAAGAAGACATGAGCATCACCGAAGACGGTAAGCCCGTCGAGATGATTGATTTTGCCGGGACCGGCGATGCGCGCACGGTGGACATTGTGTTCGTCTTCGACACAACCGGCAGTATGCGCGATGCGATCAACGGCGTCAAGCAAACGTGCATCGCCTTTGCGCAAAAACTCACGGACAAGAAACGCGATTTCCGGTTAGGTCTAGTCGCGTTCGGCGATGAGATTCGCGGCGTCTATAAAACTGATGGCACGCTCACAAGCGATGCGGAAGAATTCAAAAAGTGGATCAGCGGTTTGAGCGCCACGGGCGGCGATCGCGATCCCGAGAATACCTACGCCGCGCTCAAGCAAGCCAGCCAGATGAAATATCGCGCGGGCACGCAAAAAATCGTCATCTTGATCACGGACGCCGAGCCGCATCATACCGGCGACGCGCCCGATAGCGGCGTCGCCTTCACCGATCCCGATCTAACCCAGGCGCGCGCGACCGCCTTGCTCAAGGCGCAAGCCATCACGGTTTATGGCGTGACGCTGAACAATCCCGAGTTTCGCCAGATCATTAGCGACACGAACGGCGAATTTTACGAATTGACGCCGACCGCCGATTTCACCGGCATCATTGACAAACTCGGCACGACGATTGCCCAGCAATATCGCATGAGCTATAAAAGTCCGCGCCCAACGTATGATGGCACGCACCGCGACATTGTGGTGAACGTGGGCGGAAGCAAAGGCGGCGGCGCATACACCGAACAACATCTCGTCAATTTCAAATCGAATTGGATCGTCGCGCTGGCGCTGGCATTTCCAATTTTGTTGGCGTTGCTTTTGCCGTTGCCATTTTTCTTTTTGAAACGCGGCAAACCCGAAACCGCGCCGTTTCCACCACCCACCTCGATGCAATCGCCAACCCAGCCAACGCAAACTTGTCCGCGTTGCAACGCGCCTCTGCGACCGGGCGCGCGGTTTTGCAAAGTGTGCGGACAACCCATCGCCGCTGCGCCCACACCTCCGGCAAGTCCGCCGCCGCCACCGCCTACTCAGCCCGCCGCGATGATCGCTTGCCCGCACTGCGGCACACCCATGCGCGCGCAAGCGCAATTCTGTCCGCGTTGCGGCAACCGCCGCTAATCAGGGAGGACACCATGAATCGTTTCATGCAAATCTATTACAACGCCGTGTTCGGCGCGCTCGGTGGGTTGATCGGCTGGTTCATCGTCGGCAGTTTTGCCACCGGCGAATGGAACGTCTATCTCGCCTACACCTTTGTGGGCGCGGGCGTCGGCGCGTGCATCGGTTTGATGACGGGCGCAGTGAGCGGCATGATCGTTCAGCGTTCGCTCCCGCGCGCGATCATCGGCGCGATCCTGGGAAGCATCGCCGGGTTCATCAGCGGCATCCTGGGGTTACTCATCGGCGAAGTGTTCTTCCTCGTCATCGGCGGCGGCTTGATCGGCCGCGCGCTCGGCTGGACCTTGCTCGGCTTGTTCCTTGGCATGGGCGACGGATTGATCAATCTCAAACTCAAACGCGCCGGGTATGGCGCAATCGGCGGCATCGTGGCGGGCGTGCTCGGCGGCTTGATGTACGAAACCATGACGCAAATGTTTCTCACCACCAGCGACACCATTCAGATCATCGTCGGCGCGCTCGGCGTGATTCTAATCGGCGCGTGTCTCGGCGGCATCATCCCGCTTTCGATTGAGTTGATCGGGACTATCGTCGGCAAAGCAACGCTGGTCGTGATGAACGGCAAACGCCAGGGCTTGACTATCTCGGTCATTGACACGACAACGCTCGGCAGTTCCGATGCGTGCGAAGTGTATTTGCCGATGGATCCTGGGATCGCCAAGAAACACGCGGTTGTCTATCAAGGCAAGGATGGCTTTTACGCGCGCGAGCTCGAAGCCGGGAACGGCAGTTTCGTCAATACCACGCCGATTCCCAAACAAGCGCCCGGGTATAAACTCAAACCCGGCGATCAGATTCGGCTGGGACAAACGATTGTGGCGTTCAAATAATTGATGTTATGCACTGTCATTCTGAGCGGAGCGAAGAATCTCTCAACGCAAAGTAAGACCCTTCGTCGCTTTCGTGATTCTGAATTCCAACAAGGTTCTTCGAGCCGCCCCTCAGGATGACAGGAGAGGACGTTTTTTGCATTTGACGTTTCTGCTCATGGGCATCATGTTCTCGAAATGACATCTGAGTCTAGGAGTATTCCATGCCACTTGCAATTAACCAGGTTTTGCGCGGGCGCTATCAGATTCGCGCTCTGCTCGGTCAGGGCGGCTTTGGCACAGTGTACCGCGCGTGGGATCTCAACCTGCAACGCTGGCGCGCGGTCAAAGAGAATCTTGATGCATCGCCCGCGGCGCAACAACAATTTCAACGCGAGGCGCAAATGTTGTCGGGTTTGCGCCACGCGAATCTGCCGCAAATCTGGGATTATTTCATCGAGCCGAACGGTCAGCAATATCTGGTGATGGAATTGGTCGAGGGGCAATCGCTGGACGATATGGTGCAACAGCGCGGCGCGTTGCCGGAAGCGCAAGCCGTGCCTTGGGTCACGCAAATTCTGGACGCGCTCGAATACTTGCACACGCAGAATCCGCCGATCATCCACCGTGACATCAAGCCCGCGAACATTCTCATTACGCCGCAGGGCAAAGCCATGCTCGTGGATTTTGGGATCGCCAAATCCTACGTGGCTGGACAACGCACGACGATGGGCGCACGCGCAGTGACACCTGGTTTTTCGCCACCGGAGCAGTACGGGCAAGGCACAACCG
>JBBIUF010000109.1:2711-10957 GCA_037440365.1 Chloroflexota bacterium | reverse complement strand
AATTGTTCGCCACGCTTGACCCCACGACGCGGCGCGTGAAATTGCCGAGCGGCTCGGAAGCGCTGTTCACGGACACGGTTGGCTTTATCCAAAAATTGCCAACGCAACTCGTCGCCGCATTTCGCGCCACGCTCGAAGAGATCGCAGAAGCCGATGTGCTGTTGCACGTCCTCGATGCAACACACGCGAATGTGCAAGAGCAAGCGACCGCCGTCGAACGAACGCTAGTGGACATTGGGGCAGGCGACAAGCCGGTGGTGATGGCGCTGAACAAAGTGGACAAGGCGTTACGCCGCAGTGCCGGGTCAGCGGATACGGTCAACCATTTCTTGGTTACCCAAGACTCATTTGAGCGTGACGCGGACGCCGTGCAGATCTCGGCCTTGACCGGGCAGGGGCTAACCGAATTGCTCACCCGCGTCGAGAGTCTGCTCGCCGAAGAAATGGTCGCGGTGCGTGTGCGGATTCCGTATAACGCCAATGAATTGGCATCGCTGTTTCATCAGCGCGGCATTATCGAGCGCGAAGAGTTTATCGAAAAGGGCACCGTCATCCAAGGCAAAATCGCGGCAAGTCTGGTCGCGCGCTTTCAGCGGTATAAAATCTAGGATCACCAGGTTGAGGAGCAACGATGAATCGTTATCGCGTGAAACCAGGGACGCAGGTTGACTTGAGTCAGTGGGACCCGAACGATAAGAATGGGTTTGACGGTGACAAAGCCAAACGTGAAGAAAAACTAACCGAGTTGACGCAAACACTCGACACATTTCAAGAATTGCTGTATGCCGAACACAAGCGCAAAGTTTTGATTGTCCTGCAAGGCATGGACGCGGCTGGCAAGGATGGCACGATTCGCCGTGTGTTTGAGGGCGTTAATCCGCAAGGCGTGCGCGTTGCCAGTTTCAAGAGCCCAACCGCCGAAGAACTCGACCACGATTTTCTGTGGCGGATTCACAAGCAAGTGCCTGGCAAAGGCGAGATGGTGATTTTCAATCGCAGTCACTATGAAGATGTGCTGATTGTCCGCGTGCATCAACTCGTCGAGCCGAGCGTGTGGCGCGCGCGGTACGCCGCGATCAACCAGTTTGAGCAAGCGCTGGTGAATGATGGCACAACGATTCTCAAATTCTTTTTGCACATTGATCGCGCCGAGCAAAAACGCCGCTTGGAGGCGCGCTTGCAAGACCCGGCAAAGCATTGGAAATTCAATCCCGCTGATTTAGCAGAGCGCAAACTGTGGCGTGAGTATGCCAAGGCGTATGCGGACGCGCTGAGCGAAACCAGCACCGACTCTGCGCCGTGGTACATTGTGCCAGCGAATCACAACTGGTACCGCAATCTCGTGGTGTCGAGTGTGCTCGTGAACGCGCTCAAGGATTTGAACATGCATTATCCTCAATCCGCACCCGGGTTAGATAAAATCGTGGTGGAATAATGTGAAAGGAGTTGAAATGAAATTCGGAATTCACAGTCCGTCCTGGTTGTACGATGGTGGCGCGCACGAAATATTCGAGGGTGTAAAACTCAAAGCGCAATGGGCAGAGCAACACGGCTTTGCGTGGTTCTCCGTGATGGATCACCTCATTCAGATTCAAGGCGTCGGTGCGGCGGACGAACCGTTCATGGAAGGGTGGACGGTGCTTGCCGCGCTTGCCGCGACGACGAGCAAGATTCGCCTGGCAACGCTCGTGTCGTCGGTCGCGTATCGCAATCCAGCGTTACTGGCAAAGATGGCGGCGGGTGTAGACATTATCAGCCGCGGACGCTTGACACTTGGCATTGGGGCAGGTTGGTATATGGATGAGTACAATCAATATCGCTGGGAGTTTCCCGAAAAACCAGCCACGCGCATTGGGCAGATGGAAGATGCGATTAAATTAATCAAGACCCTGTGGGCGGAACCGCGCGCGACGTATCACGGCAAATATTTTTCTGTCGAGAATGCGATTCTGGAACCCAAGCCGGTGCAGAAACCGCATCCGCCGATTATGATCGGCGGCAGTGGCGAGCAACTTACCCTGCGCGCGGTCGCGCGGGCTGGTAACGCGTGCAACATCTTTGGCGATCCCGCGCTGGTAAAACAAAAATTCGATGCGTTGCGCGCGCATTGCGACACCATCGGACGCGATTATGCCGAGATCGAAAAAACGAACACGACTAGTTTTCTGATCGCGCCGAACGAAGCCACGCTCAAAGCGAAGCAAGCACGCTATGGCGTAGCGGGCGGTTTTCGCGGCAATGCCATGACGTCCGCACAAGCGGTTGACCTGGTTGGACAATATCAAAATGTTGGCGTACAAATGGTCATCTTTTCCGCGTATAAAAATGATCGCGAAACGTTTGACTTGTTCGCGAGTGACGTGATGCCGAAATTCGCATGACCACCGCATCTACTTTTTTGATTTACGGTTCGACGGGCTATACCGGCGAGCTGATCGCGCGGCGCGCGGTTGAGCAAGGTTTGTGCCCGATCCTCGCCGGTCGCAATCGCGAAACTGTCGCGGCGCAAGCGGCGAACCTGGGATTGGAGTGCCGCGTGTTTGCGCTCGATGATCCCGCCGCGATTGAAACCGCGCTTGCCGATGTGCCGGTGGTGCTGAATTGCGCGGGTCCATTTTCGCGCACGGCAAAAGCAATGGCGGCGGCGTGCTTGAATACCAAGACGCATTACCTCGACATTACCGGTGAGATTGCGGTGTTTGAATCGCTCGCGCGCCGCGATGCCGCCGCCCAAGCGGCGGGCGTAATGCTATTGCCCGGTACCGGGTTTGATGTCGTGCCATCCGATTGTCTCGCCGCGCATCTCAAGCGGCGTTTGCCCTCGGCAACCCGGCTCACGTTAGCGTTTCGCGGTATCGGGCGCATGTCGCGTGGCACGGCGACGACGATGATCGAAAGTATTCATCGCGGTGGTGCGATTCGGTTGGATGGTAAAATTACGCCCGTGCCTGCCGCGTGGCGCTCGCGCGCAATTGATTTTGGTCGCGGTGATGTCCATGCGATCACGATTCCCTGGGGCGATGTGTCCACCGCGTTTTACAGCACCGGGATTCCCAACATTCAAGTCTATTCTGTTTTTCCGCCTGCATTGGTGAACATGATGCGGGCGAGTCGCTACCTGGGATGGTTCCTGGGATCGCCGTTTGCGCAAGCACTGCTCAAGCGCGGGATTCAAGCCCAACCGCCAGGTCCATCGGCAGACGAGCGCGCCAAGGGTTTGAGTTTGCTGTGGGGCCAAGCCGAAGACGAAACGGGCAAGCGCGTAACTTCGCGGATGCGGACACCGGAAGGGTATGCGCTCACGGCGCTGACCGCAGTGGCGATCGTGCAACGGGTGCTGGCAGGCGACGCGCCGATTGGATTTCAAACGCCGTCGCGCGCGTATGGCGCAAATTTTATTTTGCAATTTGATGGCGTGATGCGCGAGGACGTTGAACCGCGCCAATAAAATAATCCGCGAATCACGTGAATCAAAATCAGTGTAGATTCGTGGAGAAAACCAAGAGGAGCACCCATGTCGAAAATTGATGCCAAACTCAACGCACTGGGCCTTGTTCTGCCCCCGCCGATGAAATCGCCGCCGGGGATGCGCTTGCCCTTTGCGCCGGTGCGCGTGCGTGGCAAGCGTGTGTTCATTTCGGGGCACGGTCCGATCAATGCGGATGGATCGCTCGCTGAACCGCGCGGACAATTGGGGCAAGCCCTGACGGTGGAGCAAGGGTATGTGGCGGCGCGGCTCGTGGCGCTGAATATTCTCGCAAGCTTGAAACGCGAACTCGGCGACCTGGATCGCGTCACGGCGTGGTTGCGCGTGTTTGGGATGGTTAATTCGGCGCCGGGATTTAATCAACAACCCAATGTTGTCAATGGCTTTTCGGATTTGATTTTGGAATTGTGGGGACCCGAAGCGGGAGCGCACGCGCGCTCGGCGGTTGGGATGGCAGGCTTGCCGGTGGATATTCCGGTGGAAGTTGAAGCGGAAGTTGAGATTGATGGGTGAAGGAGTGGTGATCCAAAATAATTTAATTTCATCAAGCGCAGATTCTAGTTTCATTTCAAAATCTAGTACGATGCAAAGCGGGGATTCATGACTATCGATCAACTTGTACCAGTCGAAACGTTTGCCCAACTGGGTTTAAACGCGGAGCTGATTCAAACGCTCGATGAACTGGGCTATGAAGCGCCTACGCCGATTCAACTGAAAACGATTCCGTTGATGCTGGCTGGGCGCAGTCTCATTGGTCAGGCGCAGACTGGCACGGGCAAGACCGCCGCGTTTGCGCTCCCCATTCTCGATCGGCTCGACCTGAAACACAACACCGTGCAGGCGCTGATCCTGGCACCGACTCGTGAGCTTGCGATTCAAGTGGCGGAAGCGATCCAAACGTATGCCAAACATCTCGGTCGCGTGCGCACCATGCCAATCTACGGCGGCGATTCGATGGGCAAGCAGATCGGTCGCTTGAAAGCGGGCTTGCATATTGTCGTCGGCACGCCGGGGCGCATCATGGATCATTTGCGGCGCGGCACGCTCGATCTGGCGAGTGTCAAGACGGTCGTCATTGACGAAGCGGATGAAATGCTCCGCATGGGTTTCATCGAGGATGTCGAATGGATCCTGGGGCAAACGCCCGCCGATCGGCAGACGGCGCTTTTCTCTGCCACGATGCCGCGCGAGGTGCGTCGCATTGCCGATCGACATTTGTCCGATCCAGTGACCATCGAAATCAAACACAAGACACTAACGGTTCCGACGGTCGAGCAGACGTATATCCACGTTATGGAAAAACACAAAGTGGATGCGCTCACGCAGTTGCTGGAAGCCGAAGCTGTGCCGGGCGAAGCGATTTTGATCTTTGTGCGCACCAAAGTTGGTGCGGCGGGTCTCGTGGAAAAACTGCAAGCGCGCGGTTATGCGGCGGAAGCGATGCACGGCGATATGAATCAATCGCAACGCGAGACAGTCATCCGCCGTATGCGCGATGGTCAAGTCGAGATTGTCGCCGCCACCGATGTCGCCGCGCGCGGGCTGGACATTGAACACATCAGTCGCGTGATCAACTTTGATATTCCAAACGATCCTGAATCGTACGTCCATCGCATTGGCCGCACCGCGCGTGCCGGTCGCGCGGGCAAAGCCATCTCATTTGTGACGCCGCGCGAAACCCGCATGTTGCGCGAGATCGAACATTTCACAGGGCAACGCTTGATGGCGATGAAGGTGCCGAGTCGCGCGGACGTGGCGGCGCGGCGCACCGCGCTGTTTAAAGCCAAACTGCTCAAGACGTTGAATGAACTGGAAGAACAAGAGCTGGAAGCGTATTTGGCATTAGTCGAAGAATTAGCGGAAGAAAGCGGTCGGGATTTGGCGGAGATTGCCGCCTCGGCGGTGCGATTGGCGCGTGGCGATAAACCGTTGAATTTGCCAACCGCTGAGCCGGAACCCAATTTCGATCCCTTACCCACTGGCAAATCATCAGGGGCAGTGGTGCAACTATTTATTGGCGCGGGTACAAGCGCCGGAGTGCGTCCATCAGATATCGTCGGCGCGATTGCGAATGAAGCGAATGTACCTGGCAGAAGCATCGGACCAATTGATATTTATGAGCGCTATACGCTCGTGGGCGTGCCCGTTGAATATCAGCAACACATTTTAGACGCCATGGACAATACCACCATTCGCGGACAAGCAACCAACATCCGCTTGGCGACCAAGCTTGATGCAGTGCCTCGTCGCACCGGCGGAACCAAGCGATCCGCGCGCGACGAAAAAAGTAAAGCGTTCCATACCAAATCGTCGAAGCAACCATTCAAGCGCAAAAAGAAATAGCAAGTATGTGACAGGTGATCTGGTTATTGCGAGGTGAGTTTGTGAAAGGCGCGATCAAAGTCCAAAGGGTCTTCAAGACCCTTTGGACTTTTTTTCGCCACCGCGCGCATGACGGCACGTTACGTATCGCGATAGAACAAATGTGCTTTTACGCAAACGATGATTTGTTGCGTGCCGCGAACAAACCGATGACGTGATCCGGTTTCGGCAGAACGCCGATTGAATTGGGTGAATCGGATGTTGCTAGACCAAACGAAACCAATTGGTTACACAAGATAGCGTTGAGGAATGAGAGAGGCGCGCATATAATAGGGCGACCCGTCGTGCGAGGCGAGTACGAACGATTTGCTCAATTGTCTTGCGCGTGTGCCACCCAAACGTCTCGCCAGAGTGTCGGAGAGGCGCGTGCCAGATGCGGCAAGGCATCAGACATCGTGCTGATGTGTTGTTGCGTGTGCCAGGGAACGCCACAGCGCGTTCTAGCGCGCAGAGTAGGACGCGATCATGCCGACATAATGTTGTAGCACCCAACCTTGCGAATAATGGATTGAGACGCGGGTGAGCGGAATGGATGCGTGCCACGTAATTTACTCTCCGCGTCTCACGTCATTGCCGTGCAAAAAAATCTGCTGTGTTGCAATCACGTGGAATATGTGATAACCCACTTGCGGTTTTATTTACGCAAATAGATTACGTCAAGTGAATTTGACAGGTAAATTGTTTTATATTATACTCGGCTTAATGATAATTTAGACGAATAAAATAACAGGCGTGATTGGACAACGCGCTTGCCCACTTCCCTATCGAGGTATCGATCTAAAATGCTCACCATTGAATCGGCAATTGAAAATTTCCTGCGGGATATTGCGGTTGGCTTGTCCGCGCAAACGGTAGCGACGTATGCGCAGGGTTTGGAACGCTTCAAGGAATTTCTCACCGCTCAACGCCACGCCCCTACTGTCACTGCCAATGCGCTCTCAGTAGACCAAGCGCTCGAGTTTGCCAAGTGGCTGGCAAGCGAACGCGACGCGGAAATCGCCAAGCCGACTTTGCAAACGTATTTATCGAGTGTCTCGCGATTCTACAGTTATCTCTTGCGCGAAGACCTGATCACCCTCTCGGCATCAGAGATGGAACGGATGCGCGATGCGTACCACCTGTACCGCAAAGGCGGCAATCGTCCCTTGCCCAAACTTCCGCCCGATCAAGCTGTCGTTGCCTTGCTCGCCGCCGCGCGCGCAGTCCCGCCCAACGAGAAACAGCCGCGTCTCGAATTCGCGCGTTTGCGCAACATTGCGATGCTCGAAGCATTACGCTCGTCTGGGATGCGTGTGGGTGAATTGGTTGGCTTGAAGCGTGACGACCTGGATTATCGCGCGCAGACCGCGCGCGTAACCGGCAAAGGATCAAAACAGCGGATTGTGTATTTTGACGATCCAGCATGGCGCGCAATCCAAGCATATTTGAAATTGCGGAACGATGGCGCGCGTGGTCGCGCGTTATATCAACTGCCGGTGTTTGCACGCCATGATCGGCGCGTGGGCGACAAGACCTTGCCGCTGACCACGGACACGGTGCGGAATGTGTTTAATCAACTCGCGCGCGCCGCGCAAATTGAAATTGCGATGACGCCCCATTCGTTGCGCCATGCGTTTGCAACAAAAATTCTAGATGCCACCGGCGATCTGGCAGTTGTGCAAGACATGCTGGGACACGCCTCGCCGGTCACCACCCGGATTTACGCCAAGGTATCGAACAAGAAAATGCGCGCGGCGCATCGCGCCACCTTTGGTCAATCCAATTCCGAGCCAGAGGAAACGGCCGCGTGATTGTTCGTCGGTGGATTTTCTTGACACTGGAATTTCATTTTTTGACCTAGTTGCAATTGCGAGTTATACTTTTGGAACGAGGGCGGCATCAATCATCGGGATCATCTAGCCGCGTGGAGACATTGAGATGGCACAATCAAAACGGAATATCGGTTTTTTGACAAGTGGCGGCGATTCGCAAGGCATGAACGCGGCGGTGCGATCGGTTGTGCGGACCGCATTGAATTATGGCGTCGATGTGTTTGCAATTTATGAGGGCTATAAAGGCATGGTCGAAGGCGGCGATTGTATTCGCAAAATGAATTGGGAATCCGTCGGCGGGATTTTGCATCAAGGCGGCACGGTCATCGGCACGGCGCGCTCCCCTGAATTTCGCACGCGCGATGGCCGGCGGCAAGCCGCCAAGAACCTGGTGTTGCGAGATATTGATCGTTTGATTGTCATTGGCGGCGATGGCGTCAGCATGGCCCTGCGCGTTCGCAATCTCACGTCTGAGGATGTTCTGCTGGCTATAGGCTATTCCGCCTACGCCACGGATGTCGCCGCGGTGATGCGCCTGGCCTCCCCCCTGGGCTCCCCCCTGGGCT
>JBBIUF010000109.1:0-2701 GCA_037440365.1 Chloroflexota bacterium | reverse complement strand
GGCAGTTTAACCGGAGCCGATCTTTTTCGCCGTGAATGGACCGAGCTATTAACCGAACTCGTGACCCAGGGTGAGATTAGCCAAGCGCTGGCGGCGGCGCATCCAAGTTTAATGCTCGTCGGGCTGGTTGGCTCGATTGATAACGATATGTTCGGTACCGATATGACGATTGGGGCGGACACAGCTTTACAGCGGATCACCGAAGCTATTGATGCCATTACCAGCACGGCGGCAAGCCACCAACGCGCGTTTATTGTCGAAGTTATGGGACGCAATTGCGGCTATCTTGCTTTGATGAGCGCGATCGCGACGGGCGCGAATTGGGTCCTCATTCCCGAAAATCCACCGGATACGGATGATTGGGAAACCGAAATGGTTACGACGTTGTTGGCTGGCCGCCAGGTTGGCCGGCGGCATAGCATTGTGATCGTTGCAGAAGGCGCACGGGATCGCCAAGGGAATCCCATTTCGGGCGAATATGTGCATCAGGTTTTGCAAAAGCGATTTGGCGAAGATACGCGGCTGACGATTTTGGGGCATGTGCAACGCGGCGGTATGCCGAGCGCATTTGATCGTTGGCATACGACGATCCTGGGAGCGGCGGCAGTACGCGCGGTCCTCGACGCGACCCAGGAGATGGAGCCGCAACTCATTGGCTTGCGGCAAAACGCCGCAATTAGTTCGCCGCTAGCCGAATGTATTACCAAGACAAGAGAAGTTGCCCAGGTCATCGCGGACAAGAATTACGAAAAAGCCATGTCGTTGCGCGGCGGAAGTTTTGCTGAATCGTACCGCATCTTTCGCACACTTCGCGGCGCAACGCCCCAAAAAGTGGTCGGGGGACAAAAAAAATTGCGTTTTGCGATTCTCCACGCCGGAGGACCAGCGCCAGGCATGAACACGGCGGTGCGAGTTGCCGCGCGACTGGGTATTGATCAGGGGCATACGATGCTGGGCGTGTATAACGGTTTTGAAGGTTTGATCAAGGGCGATGTGCATGAAATGAGCTGGATGAATGTGCATGGTTGGGTTGCGCGTGGCGGCGCGGAACTGGGGACCAGCCGCAAGTCCCTCAGCCAAGAAGATTTACAAGCGCTTGCGCATCAACTCGAAACCCAACACATTGATGGCTTGTTGATGATCGGCGGGTGGTCTGGCTATCAGACGGCTTGCCAAATCTACAAGCAACGGGAAACAACTCCGGCGTTTCGCTTGCCAATTGTTTGCCTGCCCGCTTCGATTAATAACAACTTGCCCGGATCGGAAGTAAGTATCGGCGCGGACACCGCGTTGAACAATATCGTCACAGATGTGGACAAGATCAAGCAGTCGGCGGTGGCGACCCGGCGCGTCTTTGTGGTTGAGGTGATGGGGCGCGACTGTGGTTACCTCGCGTTGTTGAGCGGACTCGCCACTGGCGCAGAGCGGGTGTATTTACCTGAAGAAGGCGTGTCGCTTGCGGATCTCCAAATTGACGTGGCGCACTTGATCCGCGATTTTTCGCAAGGCAAGCGTTTGGGCTTGATTATTCGCAACGAAAATTCGGATCGCGTTTATACGACCTCGTTCATGTGCGCGTTATTGGAAAAAGAAGGAAGCGATCTGTTCGATGTGCGTCAAGCTGTGTTGGGGCATGTCCAACAAGGCGGCAATCCGACGCCGTTTGATCGAATTCAAGCGACACGGCTTGCCGCGCGATGCGTTGAGTATTTGACTCTGCAAGCCAACAAGACCGTGCATGGCTCGGCGGCAATCGGCTTGCAAGGCGGCCAAGTTGCCTTTACCAGTTTAGCCGATTTGCCGTTGATGATGGATACCCAGTATCAACGGCCGGTCGATCAATGGTGGATGCGCTTGCGTCCGCTTGCCATGACCATGGCACAGCCACCCGACACGGGAATCTAAAAGAACGCTTTCAAACAACGCATCGCTAGGATCATTCTGGCGATGCGTTGTTTATATGGTGGAATGATCACAGTTAGCGCGGCCCAAGTCCGAGCAACTGCCATCCTTCGTAGAATAGCCCTAGCGCAAAAATCAGTAACAGTACGCCAAGCACACGCATCAGGTACACGTAATTTTTTCCGGCAAGGAATTGCCGCGACTGACCCGCGAGCAATGCGATGACAATTTTCGATCCGACCAGGCATAGATAAAACCCCGCCACAAAGACGGCAACCTGCCATGGATTTTCGCTCCACGCTTGAAGGATCATCGGACCGCCAACAGTTGCCCAGAACAAATAGGGGTGTGGGCTAAGCGCGTTGACGAGCATTCCTTTGCCAATAGATTGTGGCGCGCTCGTTTCAGAGTTTGGATTCAAGCGACCTGTTCGAAAACTTTCAAACGCCAGATACAGCACGAACGATCCACCGCCGAGCGCGATGATGCCCAAGATACCTTGCGAATTGGCCAACTGCGTCAACACAAAAACGGTGATCAGCACAATGGGCAAATCGGTAAGCAATGGGACGAGCGCAACCTTGATGCCCTCTTGGCTACCATGCCGAACGGACTGTGATAACACGAGCGTTAGCAAGGGTCCGGGCGAAACGCCTGCGGATAGTCCAAGGACAATTCCAGTCAACAGATACGTGAACATAACTTCTCCGCGGTAAATCTAGTCTTGGGTAACTAGAGTTACCCACTCCCCTACCGAGTTTGCTGGCGTTGCCCCAACAACAACACGCCCACAACCACG
>JBBIUF010000108.1:0-10992 GCA_037440365.1 Chloroflexota bacterium | reverse complement strand
GCCGACGAACACAACCGCGCCCGCGGCAACGGCCACCCGCACCGCTATTCCAGGTCAGCCAACGCTAACGCCCCAACCTACCGCGACGAATACGCTCGTGCCGACCGTTGGACCCACGCCAACGAAAACGCCGACGCTTGTACCCGGTGCGCCGACGTATACGCCACAACCACCGACGCGCGTTGCCGTCGTTGTGCCACAACCGAAAGGAACATTGCCCAACGTCAACCCGAACGCCAACCCAGTTGCCACGCTTGCGCCCGGCGCAACCGCAATTCCAACACTGGTCGCTTTACCTGATTCAGCGGGTTCGCCTGACGCCGCCACCGACAATTCTGGCGATGCGACCGCCGATCAACCGGGTGCGCCAGCGGACGACACACGCTTGACGATCGTGCGCGTGGGCGTCATTGGCGCGGTGGGGGTGTTAATGCTCGGCGCGCTCGCGCTTGCCGCCGCCGCCGCGTTCGTCTATTTTCGCATGTCGCGCTAGCCGCTGAACTCTGGATTCCCGCGTTGCGTAAATTCGTCCCGTTCGTTTTATGGTTGCTCGTTGCCTGTTCAACTCCGTCCGCGCGCACACCGGTTTTGGTCATGCCAGAAACCGTGCGCGCGGATTCGCGTTTCAGATTGCAATTCATTCAGTCGGGCTGGTATCGCGTCACGGCGGCGGATTTGCGCGCGGCGGGCGCGGACCCAGGCAAGATTGACCCGCGCACGTTCCAGTTATTTAACGGCACACGCGAGATTGCCCTGCGCCTCTTGGGTGAAGGGAACGATCTCGCGTTTGAATTTTATGGGCAAGCCAGTGATTCGATTTATTCAAACCTGACGACGGATTGGCTAACCTGGGGCGCGCAACCCGGTAAACGCATCGCCGAACTTGATTCGCCGCCGATCACAGTTGTGCCGCAAGCGACGTACCAAGCGACGGTGCGCTTGACCCAACCCACGTTATACCTTGTGCCGCCGCTTGAGAATGGCGCCCCGCAACCCGAGTCGCCCTGGTTTTGGCAATCGCTGGCCGCGCCAATCACAACGACGATCCCCTTAACTTTGACCGCCGCTTTACCCGCGCCGGCGCACCTGACGATCAAGGTGTGGGGTTCGACGCAAGACCCGGCTTCGCCCGATCATCACCTCCGCGCGCTGGTCAACGAGACGCGCGTCCTGGATGAAACCTGGGACGGCGCGGGCGCGCGCGTGCTCAGCGCGACGATTCCGGCGAATGTGGTGCGCGCCGGCGCTAACACGGTGCGCTTGGTCGCGCCGGGCGATACCCAAGCTACGGTGGACATCGTGCTGTTGCAGTCCATCGAAGCAACGTATGCGCGTAAATTGATCGCGCAAGACGATGCGCTGGAATTTGACGCGGATGCCGGCGTGGTGCGCGTCGAAGGATTTTCCAGCGACGCGATAGAAGCATACGACCTCACGGATCGTGCCGCGCCTGTGCGTGTGGCGAATGCGAATGTGACCGCGCGCGCGATCACGTTTGCGAGCGATACACGCAAGCACTGGCTGGTGGTTGGCGCACAGGCGCGCAAAACCATTGCGCGAATCGCGCCGATGTTCGATGCGAAATTGCGCGCGGCTGAGCGCCAGGCGGATTACATTGTTATTGCGCCGCTCAATTTGGTGGCGGCTCTGCAACCGCTGATGGCTTGGCGCGCGCAACAGGGTTTGCGTGTCCTAGTCACGACGCCGAACGAAATCTATGACGAGTTTGCGTTTGGCGCAGAAACGCCCGAGGCGCTCCGCGCGTTTCTGGATTACGCGCTCACGCATTGGCAAACGCCCGCGCCGCGGTTTGTGTTACTCGTCGGCAAAGCGACGTATGATTATCGTGATTATCTAAACGCGCCGAACAAGAATCTTGTGCCGACGTATCTTGTCGAAACGCCGCATCTGGGTCAAGCCGCCAGCGACAATTGGTTTGTGGCAACGGACGCCGACGATTTGCCGCGTATGGCGATTGGGCGCATTCCAGCCAAAACGGCGGAGCAAGTGACCCAGGTTGTGAACAAGACGCTTGCGTATGAAGCCGCCACATCCGCCGCGTGGCAACAGCGCGCGGTGTTGGTCACGGATGATAAAGATGCCTCGTTTGCGGACTCGGCAAAAATGTTGACGGGCAAGTTGCCGCCAACGTGGCAAACCCAAGCAATCAACCTTGCCGATCATGGCGGCGACGTGAACGCGACACGCCCCGAGATTGTGCAAGCGTGGAATGCCGGAGCTGGGTTGTTTTTTTACATTGGGCACGGTTCAATTGATACGTGGGCGGCGGGACCCTTGTTCAGTGGTGAAAATGTGAGCGCGCTCACCAATGGCGACCGCTTGCCGATCTTGATCACGCCCACGTGTCTCGATGGCTATTTTTATCATCCGCAAAAAGATTCGTTGACAGAAGACGCGTTATTCAAACGCGGCGGCGGCATTGTCGCCGCGCTTGCGCCCACCGGGCTTTCGTTATCGGACGCGCAAGATACGCTGATGGTGTCGCTCTTGACGGAATTGTTTGAACGCGGCGCGCCCACCCTCGGCGAAGCGATGCAACGCGCCAAGCAAGCCATCCCGCGCGCTACACCGGATCAGCGCGAGGTGATTGACACGTTTGGCATTTTGGGCGACCCGGCGTTGGTGCTGAAACGCTAATTTGGCTTTGCGCGGGTTTTGAAGTAAAATAGCATTCGCGCGTGAGTTGAATTTATCTAGTTTGGAAATTGGAGTGGTTATGGAATTGCGGCATTATTGGGATGTCTTTCGCCGCTGGGTGTGGCTCATCGTTCTGACGACGGTGCTTGCGGCGGGCGCGGCGTATATTTTCAACAAACTGTCCACGCCGATCTATCGCGCGACGACGACCTTGCTCATTAGTCAATCGAGCGGCGGCGCGTCGTTGGCAACGGATTACACGTCGTTGTTGACGAGTCAGCAACTGGCCAAGACCTATGTGGAACTGATTCAAAAGCAACCGACGATTGACGCGGTGATTAAAAATTTGAATTTGCAAATTCAGCCCGTGCGTTTTCGCGCCGCGCTGAGTGTTGCGCCGGTACGCGATACGACCTTGATCGCGATCAATTATGAAGATGCAAATCCGGCTCAAGCGCAAGCCATCGCGAATGAAGTAGCCAAGGTGTTTGTTCAGCAAATCAAAGACACCCAGCATAGCCGCTATGGCACATCGGAAGATAACCTAAGCCAGCAAATGCAACAATTGCAAACGGATCAAGCGTCCGCGCAAAAGGCGCTCGATCAAGCGCGCGCGGCATCTCCAGCGAATCCCGCCGAAGTCGCGCGCTTGGAATCGAATGTGTTGCAGTATCAAACTAGCTATGCGTCGCTGTTGAAAAGTTTTGAGGATTTGCGCGCGGCAGAGGCGCGGCAGAGTGATACGCTTTATGTTGCTGAACCGGCGGCGCTCCCGATTGCGCCAGTCCGCCCGCAAACCTTGACCAACACGTTGCTTGCGGCGGTCGTTGGCGCGTTGCTGGCAATTGGGCTGGCGTTCTTGATCGAATATCTGGACGACGCGGTTAAATCGCCGGATGACATTGCCGCGCTCGGCGTGACCAATATGGGTATGGTAGGCCGGATTGCGTTAACGGATGCGTCCGAAAAATTGGTGGTTGCCAAAGACCCGCGCTCGCCGATTGCCGAAGCGTTCCGCACTTTGCGCACGAACATTCAATTTTCGGCAATCGATCGCCCGTTGCGGGTATTGATGGTGACCAGCGCCGGACCTGGCGAAGGGAAAAGTACCGTCGCGGCAAACCTGGCGGCGGCGTTAGCGCAAGCGGGCAAGTCGGTGATTTTATTGGATGCGGATTTGCGCCGCCCGGTCGTGCATCGCATTTTGCGAATTTCAAATAGCGTTGGCTTGACGACTGCGCTGTTGCAAGACAGCGCTTCGCTCGACGGCGTATTGCGCGCGACCGTGGTCGAAAACCTCAAGGCGATTACCAGTGGGCCGTTGCCGCCGAACCCAGCCGAACTGCTTGGTTCGGAACGGATCGGCAAATTGCTTGACGAATTGAAAAAACAAGCTGATGTGATTGTGATTGACACGCCGCCCGTCCTGGTGGTTACAGATGCGCTCGCGTTGTCCAAACGCGCGGATGCTGTGTTGCTCGTATTAGACGCTGGCACAACGCGCCGCGATGCGGCGGCGCAAGCGCTCCAAGCGTTGCACCAAGTTGGTGCAAATGTCGCTGGCTCGGTGCTGAACAATTTGTCGCCACGGGGTCGGTCGGGTTACTATAACTATCAGTATTATTATTATTACGCGGAGAATTCGGATACGCGCACCCGTAAAAAGAAAGCGTCGGAGCACGAGACCGGCGGCGGGCGGCGGTTGCCATTTATGCCACGTCGTAATGGAAACGGGAATGGCAATGGTGCGCATCCAGAACCGGTGACACCGGAAGGGGCTGGTTTGCCAGAGCCGCCGTCGTTTGGTCCAGAATAAATTGCTAGCCAGCGGATCAAGAAACCAATTCCAAGGATCGTATGTTTTATAACGGGCATCTCACATGCCCGTTCACTATTTTGCGCGCGGCAATCTATGAAACCCGGCTTGCGGTCGGGTCGCGGGTGAACACTCGCCGCACATTGCCATAAGCGCTGATTTTGTTTTTGCTCCGAAACCTGGTTCAGTGGAGGTCATATGACACCCGACATTGTTTTACTTGAAGGCGTGCGCACGGGGTTGGGCGCGTTTGGCGGCAGTCTGAAAGAATTGAGCGCAACCGATCTCGGCGTGGTTGCGGCGCAAGGTGCGCTCGCACGCGCCCAAGTTGATCCTGCGTGGATCGATCATACGATCTTTGGCAACGTGGTGCAGACGAGCGCAGACGCGATCTATTTGGCGCGGCACATTGGCTTGAAAGCGGGCGTGCCGAAAGACAAACCTGCGCTGACGGTCAATCGGCTGTGCGGTTCGGGACAGGAAGCGATCGTGATGGGCGCGCGCTTGCTAATGACGGGTGAGGCGCAATTTGTTTTGGCGGGTGGCGCGGAATCGATGAGCCAAGCGCCGCACGTGGTGCGCGGCGCACGCTGGGGCATCGGGCTGGGCGCGCCCACGCCCTTTGAGGATATGCTGTTTGCCGCGTTGATTGATTCGTATACTGGAATGCCCATGGCGATCACCGCAGAAAATCTAGCGGAGCAATATCATATTTCACGCGAGGAGCAGGATCGCTTTAGCTTGACGAGCCAGCACCGCGCGAGTAATGCGTGGAATATGGGCTGGCTCGCGGAAGAAATTGTCGCGGTGCCGCGCAACGATCGCAAGGGCAATGTCGCGCTATTTGCGCAGGATGAACACCGTCGTCCCGATACGACACTTGCGGGTTTGGCAAAATTACCGGCGCGTTTCAAGAAAGCGGGCGGCACAGTGACGGCGGGCAATGCTTCAGGGATTGTGGATGGCGCGGCGGCAGTCGTCGTGACGACGATGGCGGAAGCGCAACGGCGCGGTTTGCGCCCATTGGGGCGCCTGGTGTCCTGGGGCGTTGCAGGCGTCGAGCCGAGTATTATGGGGATTGGACCTGCGCCCGCAATTCGGATCGCGTTGCAAAAAGCTGGGTTGACGTTGCGCGACTTGGATTTGATCGAAGTGAATGAAGCGTTTGCCGCGCAAGTCTTGGCGGTGGTCAAAGAGTTGGGACTCGACCTGGATCGGTTTAATGTCAATGGCGGCGCGATTGCGTTAGGTCATCCGCTCGGCGCAACCGGCGCGCGGCTCACGCTCACGCTGTTGTACGAATTGCGGCGACGCGGCAAGCGCTACGGCGTGGCGTCCATGTGCATTGGCGGTGGGCAAGGCATTGCCGCGATTGTTGAAGCGTTGTAGAAAAAAACCGACAGGTTTTCTGAAACCTGTCGGTTTTTTTATGGCACCGGGATATGAATCGGTAGTAGGCTGGAATCACCGAGCGGCTGATTGTTCGCGTCGGAAATGGTGAGACGCGCGCCGGTTGCCGCATCATACATGCCGATTTCGATGCGGTAATTGCCGGGCGGTGCATCGAGCGGAAGCGGAATAGCATAGACATCGACAAGGTATTCATCCTTGACCCAGGTTGTCGTGGGTGTTGCGCCGGCACCGGGAATTTGATCGCGTTGCGCGCGCAACGTGCCGTTGGCATCAACGAGATGCGCAAACCCGGTAAATGAAGTTGGCGTTGTGCCGAGCGCGCGCCAATACAAAACGACCTGGATTGTGCGTTGATCAGCGCGGATGTCATAGCCGACCAGCCGCGCGATTTCGCCGATACGCGTGTCGCTTGGGTATTGCGGTGTCGGCGCGCCGAAATAGTGCGGGCGTCCTTTTGCCGTGAACGCGCCAATGATGCGCGTTTTGTGCGTGTTGGTGGCGGGTGTAATCAAGGTGAGGGCGATAGTATAGTCGCCATCGGGCGCGTTGCCGCGCAGGGTTATCGTTTGCGGATCGCGGATGAGTTCGCCGGGTTGCCAACGGGTGGGCGGATAGATGCCACGTGCCAATTGCGCCTCGGTGGTACCGAAATTGTTTCCGCGCGCATCTTGGATTTGCAATGTGACAGAGTAATTTTGATCGAGCGTGTGCGCGGCTTGCCAAAACAAAGTGAGTGGGATCGGATCACCAGGGCGGACAACTGGGGCGAGCTCGTATCCAAGCAAGTGTAACCCATCCGTAAAGTTTATTGGTGCATAGTGCGCCACAGCGGCGAGGTTGGGTTGCGGCGGCGCAGTGACGGGGATGTTTGCCAGCGTAATGTCATTCTGATTTGAATTGCGCATGGGCTTGAGCGGCGCATAATTTTGTTTGCGATAGACGGCGAGCCGCAGATCGTAATGACCCGGTGGTGTGCCGGCTGGAATCAGCAAACCCAAGCGTTGCATCCCGCCACTGATTTCACGATCATCTTGCATCCAGAGATTGCCGCGCGAGTCGAGCAGACGCGCGCTCGCGACGAGACCGTCGGCGACGGATGCGCCCGGATCGAGCCAGAGCCAAACCGGGTCTTGACCCGCCGCAACAGGTTGCGTTGAAACGCCCCAGTTTAGCGTGAGATTGTTTTCAAAGGCAAGCGCTGGCGCATTCTGCGGCGCATCCGCCGCGCGCGCAAATAATTCCAGCCGAGTCGTGCCAACCCAGGTATCAAGGATGGAATACAGGCGCGGACGCAGATTGGCATCAAGTGCGTCTTCGAGAAGGCGACCCTGGGTTTGCAAGGCGGGCAACCAAATGCGCGGATGTGCTTGCAATGCCGCGTCGAGGTCGCGCTGCATTTGCGCGGGTTGATTGATCCACGCGTCGTTCGGCGTTTCAATGACGGTGAGCGGCGCGCCATGATACTCGGTTTCGAGATAGCCCATTTGCCAGGGATACATACCCAGGTAGAGATCGCCCGGTTGAGCGGTTGCGGCAATTTGCGCCAAGACGGGACGATAATCATCGTTCGGATAGCGCGGCACAGTATAGAAATCGGCGAGTGCCATGCCGTTGATGGCGCTCATGATCAATATCGCGGCAATGCCAAAAAAAATGCGGCGCTGGCATAGCGCGACAATGCCAACTGCGATGAGTAAATAAAATGCCGGCGCGGCGAGCAAGAGCAAGCGTTCGCTGTGAACCGGATGAAAGGGATAGATCACGTTGACCAGATAGCCGAGTGCAAGCGGAATGATCAAGAACAGAGAAACCAGGAACCTAGCTGAGTAAGTGAGCGGTTGGGGCGCTGATGCGTGCCGCGCGTTTGCGAGCAAGCCAACGATGGCAAGGGCAAGGATCACTGCGGTGGTCCACGCCAGCCAGGTCAAGGTGGTGAGATGCCCCGTCGCAAAGGCGGCGAAGTGTTGCGCGAGAAAGGTCAACGGATCGAGCGGCGGATATTTTTCGATGCCGACCTTTGCGGTTACATAAGCAAATAATTTGGGACCGGCATACACGATCCAAGGCAAATAGAGCAAGCCCATTGCCAGCCATGCGCCGAGCCAGTGTAGTAAATTGCGAAATGTGAATTGCGAATTGCGAATTAAAGTCACGCCGACGAATAAAATTTCAAAGATTACGATAAAGCTGGCATAGTATTGCGTATAGAGCGCGGCGGTGGTGACGCCGATATATGCGGCGGCGACGAGAATCGTTTTTGGCTTACCAACAGGCAAAGTGAGGAGTTGCGCGAAAAAGTAAACGGACGCAAGTCCAAGCAATGTCACCAGTCCGTACATGCGGACTTCTTGCGAATAGTAAACGTGGAAGGGTGAGATGGCAAGCAAAAATGCGGCTATCAACGCGACGCGTCCATCGGCAAAGAGTTGGCGTGCCAACGCATAGATCAGCGGAATCGTCGCGACACCGATCAGCACTGAAAGCCACCGCGCGCCAAGATCGCTTTTGCCAAAGATCGTGAGCCAAACCTGAAGTGCCATGTAATACAGCGGCGGGTGAATATCAATCGCCGTGCGTTCGATCAGGTTGAAAAAATCACGCGTGGCGACAAATACGCTATAGCCTTCATCCCACCAGAGCGGTTGAAAATCGAGGCGAACGACGCGGAGCGCAAGCGCGAGGAGCATGACGCCAATCAGCCAGACGCGGCGATCCATTCGTACTAGTGCGGTGAAAAAGAAAGAGCCGAGCGTCACGCTCGGCTGTGTCTTTGCCGAAGGGCTATTTGACCCAATCAATGTAATACCGTCCACCGGTAGCGTCAAAGGTGAGTTTTTCGTCGGTTGAAATGGGTGTGAGATCGGTTGCTGATTTGGTGAGGCGAAGCGTGAGCGGTCCATTGAACCACCCTGCCGAGACATCCATTTGATAGTTGTAGAGATTTTTTTCCTGGAAACAACTCACGCCCCATTCCGGATTGAGTTGCAGTTCGCCCCATGAATTGGTTTGGGCAACAACCTTGCCAGCCTTGTCAAGCGCGATGACGTGAACCCCTTCTGCCCACGTGGAGCCAATCTTGATCCGCCCTTTGACTTCAAAGACGGGCGAACCGGTTGTGCACATGCCTTGGCCTGGGTCGCGGTGAAAGAGTTGGGGTTGCGGCGGGGGTGGCGGTGAGGTGGGCTTGGGTGCGACGACGACCGGCTTGGCGGTCGGTGGGCGAGTCGGCGCGGCGATGGTTGGCAAGGGTGTATCGGTTACTTCGGGCGTCGGTGAACTTTCGGGAGTCGGGCTAAATTGTGGACGCGGGGTAAAGGTCGGACGCGGCGTGCGCGTAGGTGTTGGGGTGGTTGGGCTGACCAGCGCCACAATCTCACCGGCATCGCAGGCAAGCAAGGCGAACGCGATCACGGCGACACCCAATAGAATGGTCAAACGATTTCGTTTCAAATTTTCAACTCCTTTACTAACGTCGCGGCAATTATACCTACGACGTAAATTTATGGCAAATCGTTTGCGGTTTCTGGGTGGTATTGATTTGACAATGTTTCTATGCTAAGATAGCCGAGGAATACAGAAAGGGGGGCGTCTATGGCAACAATAACGCCCGATTTGGTCAAAAAGTTACAACGCGAACCGAACGCAACGGTTAATTTAATCGTTCGGCTTGTTGATTCCCCAGAAGTGCATGTCGCCGATGCCCAAGCGAAAGGGCTTCAAGTCCAACGCACTTTTTCGCTGATCTCTGCAATGGCGGTGCGCGGGACTGCCGCGGCGGCGCTTGCCCTCATGAACGAATCCTGGGTTGTTTCAGTCGAAGAAGATAAGTCAGTCCACATCATGTAGTTTGATCCCAAGGAGGATCCTATGCCAAATCCAGCCAAGATTCATGCGAACCTTTCGGCGCATTTGCAAGTGCGCGCGTTGGGAGTCGGTGACCAACCAGTGCGGGTGATTGTGCGTTATCGCGCTGGCACCGTCGGCGTCGCGCAAGCGGTTGCCGGTGTCACGGCGACACATTATACATATCGTTTGATTTCGGCGAGCGCGCACAGCGTTACCATGGACGCGATCAACGCGTTGAGTGATCGCGACGACGTGGAGATGATCTGGTTCGATGAACCGGTGCATACCTTGCTCGATGTTTCGGTCCCGCTGATTGGCGCGCCGCAGGTCTGGAGCGCCGGATTCACGGGCAAGGGGATCAAAGTTGGCATTGTCGATACGGGTATCGATCCAACCCATCCGGATTTTGTAAATCGGATTGCGCAGATGAAAGATTTTACTGGCGAAGGTCCGGCGGATAATCATGGACACGGCTCGCATGTTGCTGGAATCATTGGCGGCACGGGCGCGGCGAGCGGCGGCAAGTACAAAGGCGTTGCGCCGGATGTATCGTATTACACCGCCAAAGTTTTGCGCGGCGATGGATCGGGTAGCACGAGCGATGTCCTAGCCGGGGTCGAGTGGGCGGTTCAGCAAGGCGCGCAAGTGATCAATTTGTCGTTGGGTAGCGATGGATCATGCGATGGCACCGATGCGCTGTCGGTGGCGTGTGATGCGGCGATGAGCAAGGGTTCGGTGATGTGCATTGCCGCCGGTAATGCTGGACCGGGCGCGTCGACCGTGGGTTCGCCGGGTTGCGCGAAAACCGTGATCACGATTGGCGCGACATCGAAAGACGATCAACTCGCCAGCTTTTCCTCGCGGGGACCGACGGCGGATAATCGCGTCAAGCCCGATGTGTGTTTCCCGGGCGTAGGGATTGTGGCGTGCCGCGCGTCAGGCACTTCGATGGGGACACCCGTGAACGCGCAATACACCAGCGCATCGGGCACCTCGATGGCGACGCCACATGCCGCAGGCGCGTGCGCGTTGTTACTGCAAGCTAATCCAGCGTTAACGCCGGCACAGATCAAAAATATCTTGATGACGACGGCAAAGGATTTGGGACTCGATCACAATCTTCAAGGAACCGGGCGCGCCCAGGTTTTCGCCGCCTATCAATCGGCGATTGGTGCACCGCCACCGCCGCCACCCCCACCGCCACCGCCACCGCCGCCGCCACCCGATGGTTGTTTCAATGCGATCAAGAGTTTGCTTGG
>JBBIUF010000107.1:4781-11065 GCA_037440365.1 Chloroflexota bacterium | reverse complement strand
TCGAGCGAAATATTACATGCGCTCGCAACAATCAGCTCGGCACGCTTGCAGAGTTCCGAGTCAGGTGGCAAAATAGTAGCACAACATCACGATCGAAACGTGCGGAAGAAAATCAGGGCATACGTGAGTGGAAAACATTCTGAAACGTGGATGATTATGTTTGAGACGCGCCACTGTGTCTCCATTCAAGTGGTTCTGACCAGTCTAGACCAGTTACGATTATAACCCGTTGCGTTGAGATGTCAATGAGTGTGCGTCAAAATTTTGGATTGTTGCGTTGCGTTCGCCCGCCGTGGACATTACCGAGCAGTGCCAAGAATACGGCGACCACACGCGGGTCAAAATGTTTGCCCGAACCTTCTCGAATATGCTTGAGAACTTGGTCAGTGCTCCACCCTTTACGATAGGGACGATCCGACCGCAACGCATCCCACACATCCACAATCGCAAAGATGCGCGCCACCAGTGGAATCTCTTCGCCTTTCAAACCGCGCGGATAGCCGGTGCCGTCCCATTTTTCATGGTGGCAATATGGAATATCGATCGATGGATGCAAATAGTCAATTGGCTCTAAAAGTTGTTGGGCGTATTCGGGATGCCGCCGCATAATTTCCCACTCGCGCTCGTTCAGTGTGCCGGGCTTGAGCAAAACGGAATCGGGGATGCCCATTCTGATTTTTGAGCAAAGGTTTTTGATTTTCCGTCAGCAATTCTATCCGTGCCTGGGTTATCCGAAACGACAAAGAGCTCGCTGAATAGCACTGCCCATGTGTCTAGTACCGCAAGACCAATTTTATTTAATGAGAACTTAAACTAGATTTGATGCTAATTTAAACTAGAGCGGCGCAAGCTCTTGTATAATTTTAATGTGACAAATGAAAGCTCGCAATTCCAATTCTCGGTGATTAAGGATACACAATGACTGTACCCACACGTTTTCATTCGACGCAATTTTTGCTCGCATCGGCTTTGGTGCTGACCGCATGTCTAGTTGGAACATTCTGGCTATTTGGAACACCGCTATCCACACAAGCAAACGGCGATTTACCTGCGGGCGCGGCGGGAACGGGACGCGCCAAATGCGTAACGAGCCCAGTCTCGCTCGCCCCTGACGCGACGACCGTAAATGAACCCGCGCTCGCCGCGCCGCTCGCTGGCGTGTACAAATTAATCGGCTGGAACGATCTGGGCATGCACTGCATGAATGAAAATTTCTCAAACATGGCCGTCTTGCCGCCCTATAATACCGTGTGGGCGCAACTAGTTTTGCAAGGCGCCACCCCGCGCGTCATCACCACGGGCGTGACGATTGAGTACAGTTTGATTGATAATTCGTACTCGGCATGTCAGAACGGTAAATGCAAAAGCAATTTTTGGCAATATGCCGCGCAACTATTTCCGGGAAGCCCGGCGGCAACGCAACCGAATGTCGGCTTGACAGGGCGCACCGTCACAGGCACGCTGGATCCCAAGCCCGATCATTTTACCGCTGAAGGCATTCCGATTACACCCTATCTGGATAGCGCACCCGCATTCACACCAGCCAATTGGTATCCGTACCAACGCGCGCAACTTGTGGCGAAGGATACAATCACACATAAAATCCTGGCGCAGACTACCATCGTCACACCAGTATCAACCGAAATGCGCTGTGACACCTGTCACGCTGATGGCAAAGATCCCGGCGGCAATACAGGCAACGCTGAAACGAACATTCTAACTTTGCATGATCGCGACATCGGCACAAACCTGATGGGTTCGCGTCCCGTCCTGTGCGCAAGCTGTCACGGTTCGAATGCGTTGGGCATGGCAGGCAACCCCAATCTGCCAAACCTATCCCATGCCATGCACTCGAAACATGCCGGTGAAACGAATGACTGTTATCTTTGCCATCCGGGTCAGACCACAAAATGTTTGCGCGATGTCATGTATCAAAAAGGTTTGACCTGCCAAAGTTGTCACGGCAATATGTCTGATGTTGCAAACCCGGCGCGGATTCCGTGGGTTACTTTGCCGCAATGCGAAAATTGTCACACGGCACAGTATGCGCAAAACCCAGGCAAACGGTATCGCGATTCCGTTGGACATGGCGGGTTGTATTGTGAATCGTGTCATGGAAGCCCACATGCGATCTTGCCGACGATTCAGCCGAATGATAACATTCAGAATATCGCGCTCCAAGGATTTGCGGGCACGCTGAAAGACTGTACGGTGTGTCACGGCACAGTGCCGTCGGGACCAGGGCCGCACGGGCTTCATGGTGGCGGCGGCACGTTGAGCGGATCGATCTTTTTGCCATTCATTAATCGCAAGTGACCTCTTGGCGATTGAGACGCTTGGTTGTCAAAAAATAAAACGTTTTGGAAAATAAAATTACGACGCACGGATGTAACCATTTCATCCGTACGTCGTAATTTTTCTCACACGGGTCTAATTTTTACAAAAAGCCGGTTTGTGCAATCTTACTTTGTGAGTACTGGGAGACCGGCGGTTTTCCAAGCGCTAAACCCACCGCCAATGCTCTTGACGTTGGTATAACCCATCAAACCCAACGCAACCACCGCAATTCCACCCCGTTGACCACTCGCGCAGTACACAATCACGGGCGCAGTCTTGTCAGCTGGCAATTTGTCCAGGTTCTTCGCCACCAAGCGAATCGAAACATTTACCGCACCTTCAATGTAACCATTCGCCGTGACTTCACTCGCTTCACGCACATCGAGCAACGCGGGCTTGGGCATCCCGGCTAGCGCGTCTTTCGCCGCGGCGGGCGCAATGCCCAGGAAGCCATCCGGCAACGTCGAGAAGAACTTGTCGAGCGCGGCCGTTAAATCCTTGTCCGTGTCAGGCGCTTTACCAGCCATGGGCGCGGCAGGCGCACCCGTCGTCACCATCGGCAAATTCGCCGTTTTCCAAGCGTTCATACCGCCACCGATATTCTTGACGTTCGTATAACCCAGCATCTGCAGAGCCGTCATCGCCATCGCGCCACGATGACCACTTTGGCAGACCGTCAGAATCGGCGCGTCTTTCGCGGGCAGTTTGTCCAAGTTCTTGAGCAGGTTACGCACCGGGATGTTGATCGAACCATCAATGTAACCATTCGTCGTCACTTCGCTCGCTTCGCGCACGTCCACAATCACAATGCCCTTGGTCGAGGTAATCGCGGTGAGCGCGGCGGCGGGCGCAAGTCCACCAAACCCGTCCGGCAACGTCGAGAGATACTTGTCCACTACTGTTTTCGCATCAAACGCAACAGCAGGCACAGCCGTGGGTGCAGGCGCGCCAAGCACTGGGAGACCGGCGGTTTTCCAAGCGCTAAACCCACCGCCAATACTCTTGACATTGGTATAACCCATCAAACCCAACGCAACCACCGCAATTCCACCCCGTTGACCACTCGCGCAGTACACAATCACGGGCGCAGTCTTGTCAGCTGGCAATTTGTCCAGGTTCTTCGCCACCAAGCGAATCGAAACATTTACCGCACCTTCAATGTAACCATTCGCCGTGACTTCACTCGCTTCACGCACATCGAGCAACGCGGGCTTGGGCATCCCGGCTAGCGCGTCTTTCGCCGCGGCGGGCGCAATGCCCAGGAAGCCATCCGGCAACGTCGAGAAGAACTTGTCGAGCGCGGCCGTTAAATCCTTGTCCGTGTCAGGCGCTTTACCAGCCATGGGCGCGGCAGGCGCACCCGTCGTCACCATCGGCAAATTCGCCGTTTTCCAAGCGTTCATACCGCCACCGATATTCTTGACGTTCGTATAACCCAGCATCTGCAGAGCCGTCATCGCCATCGCGCCACGATGACCACTTTGGCAGACCGTCAGAATCGGCGCGTCTTTCGCGGGCAGTTTGTCCAAGTTCTTGAGCAGGTTACGCACCGGGATGTTGATCGAACCATCAATGTAACCATTCGTCGTCACTTCGCTCGCTTCGCGCACGTCCACAATCACAATGCCCTTGGTCGAGGTAATCGCGGTGAGCGCGGCGGCGGGCGCAAGTCCACCAAACCCGTCCGGCAACGTCGAGAGATACTTGTCCACTACCGTTTTCGCATCAAACGCAACAGCAGGCACAGCCGTGGGTGCGGCGGTTGGTTTCGGCGCGTCCGTTGGCTTGGGCGCATCGGTAGGTTTAGGCGCGGCGGTCGGCGCAACCGTTGGCGCAACCGGAGTTGCAGTTGGCGCAGGCGCACATGCCACAAAACCAATTGCCAATACCGCAAACAATACAGCGAGTAACATTAACTTGCGAGCGTTCATGAACCTCTTCCTCCTGGAATAATTTATCGTGTGCTCCGCGTTGCACTCGTTCGATTATGCTTGGCGGCTGACGTTGAATCAGACACACAAAACGCCTCTCTCGAAACGAGAGAGGCGTTCATCACCAAAATCAATCTAGTTGCAAGCGGCATCACTTGTCACCAATTTCACTATACAGTATCGTTTCTATAGAGTCAAGTGATTTATCGAGATATATCAATACAAGTAATCTATCAATGTGACCAAGTTTTGTTTATTACAAGCCTGTGATTATTTAGCTTTATTGACATATCGGCGTTGGTCGAATAGAATACAAGTAGATTTTTCGCAGGTTATGATTGCCTCGTTGAGTGAGTATCCAATCGAAACGCCATGATGGATGTTTCCAAGATGCTCACGGCGAGGTATTTTTTTTGCAGGAGACGGACATGCTTGGTCCTAACGAATTACAAGTATTCTTGGAAGCGGCCGAAGCAGAAAATTTTTCAGTTGCCGCGCGCAAATTACATTTGAGCCAACCCGCGATCAGTTTTCACATTCAAAGCATCGAGCAACGGTTAAACACAAAACTATTTCAGCGGATTGGCAAACATATCGCCCTGACGGAAGCCGGACGCGATTTGCTCCCGCTCGCCCGCGAGATGATCAACCTCTCGGCACGCATCGAAGAAACCATGTGCCTGCAACAAGGCATTGTCAAAGGACACGTTCAGATTGGTTGCAGTACCAGTCCGGGTAAATATATTCTGCCGCATCTGATTGGCGCATTTCGCAAACAATATCCCGACGTGCAATTCACTGTCCAAGTGATGAGCCGCCAAGAGGTTGAAGCAAAACTTTTGGCTCACGAAGTACAGATTGGCGTGCTCAGTCTGATTTCAAAACACACTGAACTCGAATGTTGGCGTTTGATGGATGACGCACTCGTGCTGATCGTCGCATCCAATCACATGTGGGCAACGCGCAATAGCATTACGCCCGCCGAATTAAAAGACGCCGATTGGATTTTGCGCGAAGGCGGCGCGGCGACGCGGCAGTTTATCACCACCATCCTCGCCGAACATGATTTGGCAACGGACGATTTGCGCGTGGCAATGGAACTGGGAAGCGTTGAAGCGGTGACCGAAGCAGTCGAAGCGGGTCATGGAGTTTCATTTGTGTCGCGCATTGCGGTCAAGCGCGGTTTAGAATTAGGACGCATCAAAACCGTCCATGTTGAAGGGCTAGATGTGCGGCGGCAAATTTTTCTCGCGCGGAATAAAACCCGAACGTGCACCTGCACTCAGTTACGCTTTCGCGAATTCATTGAATCTGCCGCCGGACAGCAGTTGATTTCAAGTTTGCTCAGTTGAACCGCGGAACAAAATCCCCAATGTCCGCAAGCTATAAACCCAAACCGCCGTAGCGCAATTGACGTTCCGGCGGTTTATTCTTGTCCGATTGATCTAATTCCGTTTTGCTCTGCCGCTCACAACATACACCCTCGTTAGATTGGAAACCGATACGTCGCATCAACCAGCCGACTGCGATCCACGAATAGTTTGCCATTGGCATTGCGACCAACATACGCGCGGTCGAGCGCGCGTGTTGCCGGAGCGGCAAGCACTTGCCCATCGCGCGTGAAACGACTGCCATGACACGGGCACGCAAATTCGTTGCCATCCAAACGCGGCGTGCATCCCAAGTGCGTGCAAATGGCGATAATGGCGTAGAATCCTTGCGCGTCGCGTCCCAGGTATGCGCGCGCATTTTCAATAAGCGTTAGCGAGCCAATCGCGTAATCATCAGGATTACCGACCTCGACCGGACCGGGCGCGGGCGTGGTGATATTCGGCAAAAGAAAACGCGCGAACATCGCCGTCAACAGTCCGCTTGCCGCGAGAAACGTGCCGTAACCCAGGTTGGTTAGAAAATCACGACGTGAAAGTTTCATCGTTGCTGAAACGCACTAGCGCGTGACTGAATGACACGCGTGGCAATAATCCGACGTCTGTGTCTTGCCATCTTGCGTACACT
>JBBIUF010000107.1:0-4681 GCA_037440365.1 Chloroflexota bacterium | reverse complement strand
GAATGACACGCGTGGCAATAATCCGACGTCTGTGTCTTGCCATCTTGCGTACACTGGCTTGCTTTAACGAGCGGCACGTTATAAACTTGACCGCTCACTTTGTCGATTTGCACAAATTTGTTTGGCGCGATTTGTTTGACGCTCCACAACAATTCGCCGCGCGCGGTTTGAATCACTTGGTCGCCAACTTTGATAAAATCGGCGTGACCGTTGATGCGGGCTTGGCGCATCGCCAATTCACTTGGGTCTTGAATCGTCGCTGTTTGCGGCAGGGTTGTCAATGTGCCATGACACGTTTGGCATTGAATATATTGCACATCTTTTTTCGAGCTATACATGTGCCCATCGCCCATCGCCTCTTGCGCGGTGTGGCAATCGACACAGTTCAACTCGTACTCGCATTTGGTAAATTCCGCAATCGGTTGATAGTATTCAATCAGGCGTCTGCCTTCGGGCGGCATTTGCGCCGAGAGTGCGCGCGCAATCGGCGGTAAATCATCGCGCGGCACAAACGTCATCGATTTCAGATTATAGTTGCCCCGATTGTGGCAATGGTCGCATTGCGAAAATGGAATTGCCGTTGTCAGTCGATGTTGAACTCCGTGACCTGGCTCGGTTTTGGAAATCGTTGCATCGTTGCCGCGATACAAACCGTCGTCGGCATAAACGTAATGGCACGCGGCGCATCCTGAACTACGATACGCATAAGCTTGGGGTGTACTCGGCGGCGTCCACAAATGACAACCGCCATTCAAACACGCTTGCATCTTGGCATCAATCGTGCCCGACACTGGATTCGTCGGATACATCAACAGTGATGCCACCGCCTTGGATGGAAGCGTTTTGCTCGAATCGCTCACCGCATGAATACCGAATTGCGCGACCTGGGATTTTTGCAAGCCGAACGCATACCGGACCGACGCAATGCCGCCCGCATACGTCGCCTGCACGCTTTTCAAAACGCGGTCGACGTGATTCCGCTCCGCGTCCGCGTAACCGCCGTGACAATTCGTTTGCCCGCACGATTGTGCCGCTACGTCGAGCGCGGACGGATTGCGTCCGCCGCGCATTGTCGAGTGCGCCAAGTTTTTATCGAGCGCCAGGGGTTCGCCGCCGTGACACACCACGCAACCAAACACCGATGCTGGGTGTGATGCGCTAATATCTTCGATACCGACGTGACAGGTGACGCACAATTCGGGCTTGCCCGTTTGCGTTGGCACGAGCGCTTGAATTTGCATCGGCGCAGGCGTAACCTTTGGCTGGGTGTTGTACTGGGCAACCCAGCTTTGCCAGGGTTGATGCGATTCATTCCACGCGGCGGCAAGCACGGCAAGCAACAGCGCGAATGCGGCGGCGATAAGCCAGGTCGGTTTATTCATCGCACACTCCACGTGTCATTGCGAGCGAAGCGAAGCAATCCCCAAAGCAGAGTTGGAGATTGCTTCGCTCCCTACGGTCGCTCGCAATGACAAAATCGTTTTTCATCGCCATACCTCGCGCACACTCAAGACAATCAGCACAATCGCAATTACCGCGAGAATCACTTGCGGTTTCCAGCGTTCGCGCGCAAACCAAACTGCGCGCCCCGGTCCGCGTCGGTCGCTGAATGGAAGCAAAATGAGCAAAGCGAGAATGAAGAGCGGCGCGATAATTCCAGCCCATAGCGGCGGAAAGGAGCGCAAGAGATTTTGCACCCAGAGGAAAATCCACGGCGCGCGCACATCGCCGACACCGGCATCGAGATTGGCAACCGTCCCAATCGGCGCGGGGAAAATCAATGTAAGGAAGATGAGTGCGGCGGTAACGAGCGTAGCGGTGATAAATTCGCGAAAGAAGAGTTCATCGCGCGAGACAAATTCGCGCGTTTCGTTTTCGTTCAACAGCGGACGCGAAATGCCGCCATCTTTGCGCAATCGCCACAAATGGTAGACGATGCCAAACACACCGATAGCCGTCAAGCCAAAAATATGCCAACCGTAAAATCGGAGCAATGCCGCCGCGCCAATTTGCACATCACCCACAATCGCACGATAAATCGTTTCACCATAAGCTGGGATTTCGCGCAACAGATTTGTGCCGACGAGAAATGCCCAATACGCGCCATCGTCCCAGCGCAACACATACCCCGAAAAATCCCAGACGAGCGTGATGACGAGAAGCGCAATGCCGATCAGCCAGTTGAATTCGCGTGGCGGACGATAACCGCCCGTGAACACAATGCGCGCGAGATGAAGCGTAACCGCCAGCACCATCAACTGCGCGCCCCAGTAATGCAAGCCGCGCATCAATGCGCCAAAGCTGACCACATCTTGGATCAGCACCAGAGAGGAATGCGCGTCGTTGGGCGTGGGGCTGTAATAAAATGAAAGGGCAATCCCAGTTAGGATCGTAATGCCGGTGGCGAGGACCGCGATACCGCCAAGCCCAAAGGTATACGTTAGGCGCGCGCCGCTGGCAGGAATTTTTTCCGGGTGCAGTGCATAGATCAAACTTTTTTCTTTACGCCAAAATTTCATTGCAGTGTATTCTACCACAAAAAGCCCAGGGCATAGATCAAATGCGCGTCTATGCCCTGGGCCTCTCAGTGGGGAAAAGAACTTGCTAACAACCACTCGCTGGATCAGCCCCGCGCCGCAACCAATCCAACAAACGCTGAAGCAAATCATCCGAAATATTTTTTTCGGTATGCGCCGGGTACTGACCGGCAAACTGGCGCATGACCGCGCGTTCTCGCTCAAAGGGATATTGTTGCCCTGCAAGCGTTGGCGCCCGCGGACTACCCTGCCCAAAGGCTCCGTGACATTGATCGCAACCCTTTTCCGTCCATAACTGGATGCCGAGTAACTGTCCACTCGGCAAAGTAGCCAGTGCGGAAGGCGCGGCTTGGGGGGTCGCGCTGTTGAGTGTTTTCAGCCACAGATAAATTGAATAAGCATCTTCGTCAGCCAAATCCGTTGTGTTCATTGCCGGTTTCGGCGGGATGGCATTGCGAATTTTCGACAAGAATTGATCAAAAGGCAACGCTGTATTTGCGATCGCTTTGCCAATACCACCGAGCGCGGTTGGACCGTGACAGGCGACACATTGTTTGTCTTTGTACAAGCGCGCGCCATCCGCCACGTTTCCAACAACTTGACTCACCGGAAGCGTGGGCGAAGCAAGGACAGTTGGCGCTGGGTACGTAGGGTGCGTCAGGACTGGAGTTGCTGAGCCGGCACATCCGACACTAAACAGTCCAAGTGTCAATACAAGCAGTCCAATGAATCTACGAGTCATGGCACACAACTCCTTTGTTGTTCAGGATTTTGAATTCTGGCGTGTCTGCGCCGCCTGTTCTTCCAGTTCTTGTAACCAACGGGGGTGTTCCACCTGGGCATAGACCCGGCTGATGGTTCCCTTGATCATGCCGTCCATTGCGCCATAGACAAAACTAAAATACATATGCCCAATCATTAAAACGATCAGGACCGCCATCGAAATATCATGCACCGTCAATGCCCCCAAGAACACTTGGCCCGAAATCCGTCCGACGCCAAACCACATAAGGAGACCAGACCAAGCAACCAGGTTGTAGCAAATAATCGTCAAGGCGTGGTGCACGCGTTGACCCGCATTGATTTGCCCTTGGGGCGGGCTGTCCTTGGCCAAACCGACAAAATACAAGGGGGCTTTGATGAACCATTGCAAATCTTCGCGGCTGTACGTAAAGGACGCCTTGAGCAAATGGACAAAATCATGTCGATCGGCAACAAAGTAAAAAATCGGGCCCAGCACCAGGACAACGGCGAAAATGCGATGCAACAGACGCGACGAAGCACTTGCGAAGGGGCCAAGCGGCCAGAAGAACAGAAAGAGCCCCGTGATCGCCAAGACCAGAAAGGCGACAACATTAACCCAGTGTCCGATCCGCTGAACCAATTTATAGCGCAAGATTGCGCCATCACTTTGAATCATGCGTTTCTCCTTCAGCGGATTGCTTCTCCGCCAATTCTGCCGCCACTTCCGCAAAGTGCTTGCCGGCATTGTCGCGCGCGACTTTGAACGCCGCACCGGTGATCACCGCGGCGGCACCAATCATGCCAAGGGCAACGGGGCGCTCCAGATCACGCCGAAACCAAACCAGGCCGCTCACATGCTCGTTGACTGGAAACTCGGCGTCGGTTTGTCCACGTGCTGAAATATAAAAGACTTTGGGCCCAGTCCCGGTTTCGGGGTGAAAGGGACGGGCGCGTCCAGCGGCAACGAGCTTCGCCACCTCACTGTTAGGATCGTTCAAATCGCCAAAATGCCGTGCGCCGCCAACGCACGTTTCCACACACGCCGGTGGTTGACCTGCATCCAAGCGATGCACACACGCTGAACACTTGTCCACTACCCCGCGCGCGGCATCGTAATAGCGCGCATCGTATGGGCACGCCGAAATACAGAAACGGCAACCGATGCATTGATCCTGATTGATGAGCACCAAGCCATCCGAACGTTGATAGCTTGCGCTGGTGGGACAGACTTGAACGCACGGCGGGTTTTCGCAGTGCATACAATTCCCTGGCACATAGTCTTGCATCAGATTGGGAAACGTGCCTTGCAAGGTTGCGGCTTGAACCCAGTTACGATGATAGCCCGGCGGCACCAGATTTTCGACCTCGCACGCGACCATACACGTCTTGCAATCAATACA
>JBBIUF010000106.1:0-11992 GCA_037440365.1 Chloroflexota bacterium | reverse complement strand
GCAGGGGCGGATTCCGCCAACGTAGGTTGACTGGGTATTTGAGTTGCCACGAATTTATTTGCCGCATCGCCATTGTAAAACGCTTGCGCTTCCTTGAGCGAGTGAAACCCTTTGTATTGCGCTTGCGGATAACCGCTCACTTGCGCCGAACACTCGTCCCAGGTTTTGTAAATCCCTGGTTGGTGTCCGCGCTTGACTGCATAGTGTGAAAATTTCCGATGCGACATACCCTGCTCGAATAACCCGACGCCAAGTAAACCTAGGTTGAACACGGACGAACGCCGATCAACGCGGACAAGCATGATCGGCGTTTATCTAGATTTTTCCGCGTCCAAGAATTTTAGCGATGCGCACGGCGATTGATCCGCCCGATCATCGCAAACATAAAGCCGATGGTCGTCAGCGCGGCAAGCCCAATTTTCGTCACGTCCACAATCGGCTCGACCCGCACGCTGGTTGGTGTAATGACGACCGCGGCAACCGGGCGCGAAAATGTGCGTCCCCAACCGCCGCCGCCACCGCCGCCGCCAGCATTACTTTTTTCGTCTTTGCCGCCGCCCGTGCCATAGCCAAAACCCGCCATACCAAAAATTTCGGCGGACGGCACAACTATCGTTTCGCCATTTTGGATTGGCGCGGCGTACACGGCTTGCACCGATGCCGATTCAAAAATCATTTCCAGATTTTTACTCGCGGTGTTGATGGATAATGTCGGATCGTACGGGTCGGTTTTCGGTTCAGTTGAAATTGGAACTTCGTTGGTCATGAGTTTTCCTTTCAGTCTGTAGCGCGCTGTTTAGCCAGCCCGATCAGAATCGCGGCGGCGATACCGAGCGCGACAATCAACACGTGCGCCAACCGCGTGACATCGCGCACCGGCAAAGTTTGATCGCGCCCATCGGCGGCAAGCACCACCACAGCCACGGGACAATTCCACACCATGCCGCCAAAGGGCAAGCGAATTTTCCACGCGCGCGATTGCACGATGATTTGTCGATCACCCGAAGCGATGGGCTTGCTCCACTGCGTTTCAATTTGGAATAGTGACATTCAGACCTTCTTCCACGCATCAACAACTTGCATTGTGCAAGATGTTTTCATTGCGAAGCAACCCCCGTGTGAATTCGGAGATTGCTTCGCAATGACAAACCCTTGTCGCGAAACAATTACCGCTGGATTCGCGCCGAGCCGCCTTTGGCAAACGCGCGGACTTGATCGATTGTCGCCATGGTGGTGTCGCCGGGGAAGGTGGTGAGCAACGCGCCGTGCGCCCAACCCAGGTTCACCGCTTGTTGCGGCTCTTCGCCGGTGAGCAAGCCATAGATAAAGCCAGACGCATAGCCATCGCCGCCGCCCACGCGGTCCAAAATGTCGAGTTCAGCGGTGGGCGAGACGTACGTCTTGCCGTCAATCCACGCAACCGCGCCCCAGGAATGACGATTGGTCGAATGGACTTCGCGCAGAGTCGTCGCGACGATCTTGACCTGCGGAAATTTCGCCACCACTTGATCGATCATGCCAAAGAACGTGCTGGGATCGAGTTTTGATTTCGCGGCAACTTCGGGCCCAGGAATCCCAAGCCCCATTTGCAAATCTTCTTCGTTGCCGACGATCACGTCCACATTTTCGACGATGCGCTTGACGATCGCTTGCGCGCGTTCTGCGCCGCCCCAGAGATTCCACAATTTGGCGCGATAGTTGAGATCAAACGATGTAATCGCGCCCGCGGCTTTCGCCGCTTTCATGCCTTCGATGATGACTTCGCCGGTGGTCTCTGATAACGCCGCGAAAATGCCGCCGCTATGGAACCAGCGCACCCCGCCCGCAAAGATCGCGTTCCAATCAAAGTCGCCGGGTTTCAATTGCGCGGCGGCTTCGTTCGAGCGATTGTAAAACACCACTGGCGCGCGCACGCCTTGACCGCGATCGCTGTAAACCGTCGCCATGTTTGGACCCGTGACGCCATTGTGTTTGAATTTTTTGTAAAACGGTTTCACGCCCATCGCACGCACGCGCTCGGCGATCAAATCGCCAATGGGATAATCCACCATTGCCGTCGCGACGCCCGTCTTCAAGCCAAAGCAATCCGCGAGATTTGCCGCGCAGTTGAATTCGCCGCCGCTCACATGAATCTGACATTCAGTTGCTTTGCGAAATGGAATCACGCCTGGATCGAGGCGATGAATCAACGCGCCCACCGAAACAAAATCGAGCGCGCCGTCTTGCTTGATGTTCAGACCGTACTTCATTGCTTGCTCCTTAAATTATAATCGTTGCCCCTGCCGCTTGCGCGGCATGGGTCAGCAGGGTTTTATAGCCACTCGGTATGGAACGTGCCGGGTTTGTCCACACGGCGATATGTGTGCGCGCCAAAGTAATCACGTTGCGCTTGCGTGAGATTCGCGGGCAGGCGCTCACTGCGATACGCATCATAGTATGCCAACGATGCGCTCGTTGCCAAAACCGGAATACCCATGCCGATTGCGGTTTGCACAAAAAAGCGCCAATTTTCTTGCCGGCTTGCAACCGCACTACGGAACGCATCGTCGAGCAACAAGTTGACGAGATTCGCATCGCGCTTGTATGCCGCCATAATATCGCCGAGCAAACTCGCGCGGATGATGCAACCCGCGCGCCAAATTTTGGCAATCTCGCCCAGCTTGAGCTCATACTTGTATTCGTCCGACGCGATCTTGAGCAAGCCCAGTCCTTGCGCGTAGGACATGATCTTGCTGACGTATAACGCATCGCGCGCGGCGTTGATCAATTTTTGCTTGTCGCCGGAATAACGCGGCGCCGGCCCATGCAACACCTTGCTCGCGTTCACGCGTTGCGGCTTGAGCGCGGAAATGATCCGGCTCTCAACCGCCGAATTGATCGTCGGGATCGGCGCGCCCACATCGAGCGAATTCTGGCTCGCCCATTTACCCGTGCCTTTTTGTTGCGCCTCGTCGAGAATGAGATCGACAATCGGCTTGCCAGTTTCCGCATCAACCTTGGTGAAAATGTTCGCGGTAATTTCGATGAGGTATGATTTGAGTTCGCCGCGATTCCATTCGGCAAACACATCGTGCAGTTCTGCCACCGACAAACCTAGCCCGCGACTGAGCAGATCATAGATTTCGGCGATGAGTTGCATGTCGCCGTACTCAATGCCGTTGTGCACCATTTTGACGTAATGCCCTGCGCCGCGTGGCCCCATGTATTCAACGCATGGCGCGCCGTCTTCCGCTTTCGCCGCGATCGCGCGAAAATTTGGCGCAAGCGCATCCCAGGCTTCACGCTGTCCGCCCGGCATGATCGCGGGTCCCCACAACGCGCCTTCTTCGCCGCCCGAAACACCCGTGCCCACAAAGTTGAATCCTTCGCCTTCGAGTTCCTTGTTGCGGCGTTCGGTATCGAGAAAGAACGAGTTGCCGCCGTCAATTAAAATGTCGCCTTGTTCCAAGTACGGCTTTAAATGCGCGATCGCGCTGTCCACCGGCGCGCCAGCGGGAACCATCATCAACACGCGGCGCGGTTTCTCCAACGCCTCCATCAACGCGGCCGGCGAGTCTACGGCGATAATGTTTTTGCCTTTGGCTTGCCCATCTACAAATGCTTTGGCTTTGGTCGCGTCCAAATCATAGCCCGCCACTGGAAAGCCGTTCCGTTCCATGTTGAGCGCGAGGTTGTGTCCCATCACGCCCAAACCCACAATTCCGATTTTGTACTGCATGGTAACTCCTATGTCGTTCGATTTTGCGCGACGAATCAAACGTGAGTCGCCGCGAATTGGCACGGTCTCTAATGCGTAGTTTGCAAATGACTGGTCTCATTCATCAATTTGACGAGATAACCGTCGCCGTGCGTGTCGAATTTGCTAATGCTCGCATTGTCCACCTGCACACGCCAAAACGCATTTGCCGGCAAGCCCAGCGCCACGCACAGCATCGCGTGGCACACAGTACGATGCGTCACGAGCGCAATCGTTGCCTCGGCGCGTTGTTCGGCAAGCTCATGCAACAGGGTGATAACACGGGTTCGCATCGTGTCAAACGCCTCGCCTTGCGGAAAAATCGCTTGCCCCGGCGTCTGGCTCCAACATGCAATCACGTTCGGAAACGCGGCGCGCGCTTCGGCCACGGTCAGACCTTCGAGCGCGCCAAAATCGAGATCGAGTAAACCGGGGTGGGGCTGAACCGTAAGGTGATGTGCATCGGCGAGAGGTTGCGCGGAGCGGAGCGTGCGTTGAGCTGGACTAGCATAGATCGCGGAAATATTTTCGCTGGCTAGGCGCGTTGCAACGTGTTGCGCCTGAGCAATGCCCACATCATTCAACGGCACATCCGCGCGACCGCGAAAGCGTTCCGCCCCACGATTCCATTCTGTTTCGCCGTGTCGAATCAGAATAAAACGCGTTGCCATGTGAGCATCTCCTCATGCGATTTTCGGCAAAAATGAAATCAAGCGTGAAACGAAAATCACGCAACGATTATACCCCCAAGCGGTATATGCGTCAAAGACTGATCGCACTGATGCGCGAAAAAGGACGCCATGACCGATTTTGGCGATTTGCGAAAATGAGATGGCTATGCTAGAATCACGCCCGTCGCTACCGCGACGATCCAAACGCAAGCAAAGAGGTAGAAAAAATTGAACAAACGCCCAACCAGTCCTGTGTTACGCGCCCTCAATAGTCTCCTCGAAGGGCGTGTGGGTAGCTGGGTCATTAACCTCGTCGTTATTCCGGTCCTGCTCATCCTCATTCTCGTTTTGCCGCCGCTCGCCTTGCCCCAGCGCGTCTTGTCAGCGGGCTTTAGCGGAATTTCTCCCAACACCGGCGGCGGCGTCTCAGTCGCCGATGGCGCGCAGTTTGCCATCCCGCCCAATGTGTTGAAAAGCGGCGTCTCGATCAAACTCACGGCGCAAACGCGCGATGCGTTTATGAAAAGTCCGCTCGCGCAAAATTTGCCCGCCACGCTCGATGTCAAAAGCCCGCTCTACCAGCCGAGTCTGCAAGGGCAAATGCCCGCGCAAGCGATTCTGTCCCTCCCGATTCCCGATGGCGCAGACCCGCTCGGCACACTCGACGTGTACGGTTATGATGGCAAAAAGTGGACTAAGATCCCGTTTCAACTTTACACCGACGAACAACGCCTCGAAGCCTACTTGACAACCTTTGTGCCGCAAGGCGTCGTCATCGCGCAAACCGCCGCGCAAGCACCAACCATCAGCGCCGATTTGACCGGCACAGGCGCATTGCCCGCGCCCGCGCAACCACTCCTCGCCGAAGTTGACCCTGTGGGCTTGACAATCGCGGATGGCGGCGGCGTAGCAGGTAACGTGCCCAGTTCGTCGGAGACCGGCGCATCGAGTCCGTACCAAGTTCTGCCGACGATCAGCAATTTCGATGGTGATCAACTGCATGGCGATCTCGTGGACGCCATGATCACGGACGACAAGACGCGCAAGGCGCACATTCAAACGCTGGTTGATCTCGCCGTCGAAAAATTGTATCCCGGCTTTAACGTAGATTATCAAGGCGTCAGCCCGGACAATCAAAAAGCATTCTCGACCTTTATTCGCGATCTGGCGACCGCACTGCACGCCAAAGACAAAATTCTCAGCGTGACCATGGCGCTCCCCGAGCAAAAATCGCTCGACACCTGGGACACGGGCGCATTCGATTGGATGGCAATCGGCCAAGCCGCCGATATTGTGAAATTGCCCATGCCCGGACGCGAAGCGTTTGTGGGTAATCCCGCGCCGATTGATGCGTACCTGACTTGGGCAGTCGGGCGCGTAGAGCGCTATAAATTGCAATTGGCGTTCACCGTCCTCGGCCGCGACGAATTCGGCAATGCGTATGCGCCGCTCGCGTTTACGAACGTGGCGAAATTGATGGGCGCAGTTGACGCGCCCGCCTCCATCGTTCCAGAGTCCAAAGTCTTTTTCGATTTACCCAAACTGCGCGAAGCCGGTGGCATCAAGTACGACGCGGCAAGCGGCTTGTATTCGTTCGGGTTCAAAGACGATAAAGGACAAACGCACACGGTCTGGATCGAAAACGCCGAAAGCCTGTCCAAGAAAACCGCGTATGCCTCGCTGTACAATTTGCGCGGCATTGCGCTCCGCGATCTGTCCGCCAATGCGGTGGACGCGCGCGCGTGGGATGCGTTCAAGCAATATCACGATCAACAAAACGCCACTGTCCGCGTCAAACCGGTGATCGTCTGGCGCGTGAACGGCAAGGACGCGGGCAAATCCGCCGCGACCGATCCGCGCTTGGCATGGACTGCGCCGAAAGATGCGGGCGAAGTCAAGATCGAAGCCGCGCTCTCGTTTGACGATGGGCAGTCAGTTGCCAGCACAACCGCGCCGACGACTGTTCAAGTGGCAAAATTGGTTGCGCCAACACCCGTACCAGCTCCAGTCGTGGCTGTGCCAGCGCCAACCAAAGCGCCCCCCGCGCCGGCGGCACCTGTTGTAGCAGGCGCTACATTCCGCGGCAAAAATCTTTTCGGTTATGGCATCCAGGTCAATGGCGGCGATCCAAACGGCGAATCAGCGTCCATCAAAGGATTGGGCTTTAACTGGGTCAAGATTCAAATGCCCTGGAAAGATGTCGAGTCGGGCAAGGGCAATTATAACTGGGGCAGTTTCGATAACTTTGTCGGCACAATGAATGCGAACGGCATCAAAGTATTGCTAAGTATCGTCAAAGCGCCAGATTGGTCGCGCCGACAGAACGGCAATCCCGGCGAAGGTCCACCGGACAATATGCAAGACGCGGCTGATTTTATGGGCGCGGCGGCGGCGCATTACTGCGGCAAGGGCGTTGAGGCAATCGAAGTGTGGAATGAAGGCAACCTTGACGTGGAATGGCACGACAAGCGTGGTCTCTCTGCCGCGCTGTATATGGACATGCTAAAAGGAGCATACAAGTCAATTAAAGCCCAGTGTCCAGGGATTGCCGTACTTTCCGGCGCGCCAACGCCAACCGGCGGCGGCGGCACAACCGCCATTGACGATGTGACCTGGTTGCACCAGTTGTATCAAAATGGCTTGAAGGATTATTCCGATGGCGTCGGCGCGCATCCCAGCGGTTTCCGAAGCTCACCGCTCGTGACGCTGGCAACACCCGGTGCCGCAGGTCCCTACGCCGATCACCGCTCCTTTTTCTTCCGCATGACGATGGAAGCGTATCGCGCCGTGATGGTGCAGTACGGCGACAAAGACAAACAAATCTGGGCGACCGAATTTGGTTGGCCCGTGGGAACCGGCGGTGGCGCGCACCCGGCAGGACAGTTTAATAACCAAAGCGACGTTGCCAATTATTATATGCAAGCGTACCAATGGGCAAAACAACAGGGCTGGGTCGGTGTGATGTTCGCCTGGCAATTGGATTTCTCCGGCGGTGAAGTCGGCGCATTCCGCATCCAGGGGACTGAAACTTACGGCAAGTTACAAGGTATGGCAAAATAGTATGACTCGTAGGAGCGTAGCGTGCTACGCTCCTACATTTTTTGCGTTTCTTGCGCATCAGGATATACTGTCGCTATGAATTCAATTGACCCCAATCAAGTCGCACCGAATCACAAATCCGGTTTCGTCGCGATCATCGGCAAGCCCAACGTAGGCAAGTCCACGCTCGTCAACTATTACGTTGGCGAAAAAGTCGCGATTGTGTCGCCCAAGCCGCAGACCACGCGCCGCGCCATTCGCGGCATACTCACGCGCGACGACGCACAAATCGTTTTCGTGGACACGCCGGGCATTCACAAGCCCGAACACAAACTCGGGCGCATGATGGTTGAATCTGCGACGCGCGCGATCAACGATGTGGATATTGTCGTCTTCGTCGTGGATGGCTCACGGATGCCGAACGCCGAAGACGTGCGCATCGGACGCATGTTGAACGAGCGCTGTACCGCGCCGGTCTTGCTCGCGCTCAACAAAATGGATTTGCTCAAGCCAATCGCCGTGCAAACCATCACCGAAGCATTCTGGGCGTTGGTCAACCACGCGGACTGGATGCGCATCTCGGCAACCCGCGCCGACAATTGCGACAAACTCCTCGCGCAAATTACCGCGCGCTTACCCGAAGGTCCCGAACTCTACCCCGCCGATCAAATCACGGATCAGAATTTGCAAGCGATGACCGCCGAATTGATTCGCGAGCAAGTCTTGCGCGAAACGCGCGAAGAAATTCCACACTCGGTTGCCGTTGCGATTGAGCAATGGGAAGATCGAAGCGAAACCCTGAGTCACATCACCGCCACCATCTACGTCGAGCGCGATTCGCAAAAAGGCATTTTGATCGGCGCGCACGGCGGCATGTTGAAACAGATCGGGCAAGCGGCGCGCGTAGAAATCGAAAAACTAGTCGGGCATCAAATCTATCTTGAGCTTTGGGTCAAAGTCTGGACCAAGTGGCGCGAGAACGAAGGCAGTTTGCGCGAACTGGGTTTGGGGCAAGCATAAGCGATTTCAAATTTCCAAGTCAAGTTGACTTGGAAATTTATTCTACGGGAAAGATTCTTGGATCACACATGAATTCGCTCGACACTTTTTTTGCGCGACGCGATGTGCCTGAAGCCGCGCGTAAAAAATTTTACACAGATGCCAGTGGGCGCTATGGTTTTGTCTATGGCGTGATCCTGGTTTTGACCGGCTGGGGCATGGATGCGTGGCAAATGGCAAACGCATCCGCCGGTTGGTTCTGGCTCAAATTGATCATCGTCACCATCGGCTTGCTCCCGCTGAACACACTGGCGGGTTGGCTCGGCGGACACCCCCGCGTCCCCATCGGCTGGAAGCTCGGCGCGTGGATCGTGTTGGGTGGCGCAAGCGGCGGCATTGGTTTGTGGCTCTCCTTTGCCGGCGTGAGTGGCATCGCCGCGCTGATCGATCCCGCGTTACATGGCATCCTGGTTTATCCGTTCGCGCCCGCCGCGCAAGAACGTCTCGGCGGCATTATCGCGTTCGGCGCATTCTTCGGCTTGCTCGCCGGAGCGTTCGAAAATTTGGCAGTTGCGTGGGCCTGGGAACGTTCATCCCAGGATCATCGGTTTACGCGCGGCAGTTGGGCTATGTTGTGCTTGGGCGCGCCGATTGCGCTTACGCTCGGCGCGTTATTCGACGGCACGGCAAACGCGCAAATGCGCGCGCCTTACGAGATCGCGCACCGCATTGTGCAATTCACGCTAACCACACCCGCCGACACAGATTATCACAAAATGCCGACGATGCAGATGCTCGATTTTCTGGCGACCTCGAAATGGCGCGATAGTTTTTCGCCGCGGTACCTAATGCGTGTCGTCGATTTTGATCGCGCCAAGTTACAAACCACGTATGTGGATGTTGAATTCGATCAGGGTTTCATCTGGCGATGCGCGAGTGTCCGCAACGGCGATAATCTAACCGAGTGTGTTGACCTGCGCACGCAATATGCCGATTGGTTTACGCAATTTCTTCGCACCGGGATCGTGCAATGCAACGATTGCGCGATCAGCATCGCGCCCACCGCAATCGCGTGGCATGTGCGGCAACCATCCACACTTGGCGCGCCAAGTATTTCCCTCACACCGCATTTCGGCGGCGTGACCGTGATGCGCGCTGACTATGGCGCAAGCGGCGCGGTTGAATGTCGGTTTGTGGGCGCGGCACCCACGATCATTCAAGATTGCACGCGTTGATCCCATCGGCAAAAATTTGACGGTATCGCGCGACAGAAAAATTCCGCTATTGAAAAGACCCGCCGGGTATGCTATACTTTTCCTAGCCAAGCATTGAATTGCTCCGGAGGTGTCGCATGACTCGCTACGCGATTCGTTCATTCCTCATGCTCGTATTTGTTTTCACCGCGCTCACCGCTTGCGCCGTACCAGGCAAACCCTCGGTCGTGATCGCATCACCACCCAGTGGCTCGACGTATCATGAAGGCGAAGACATTGCCGTCCAATCCACCGCGGTAGATGCGTCAGGCATCACGCGAGTCGAGTTATTGGTTGACGGCGCAATCGCTCGCGTCGATCCATCGCCGACCGCGCAAGGGCAACCCTCGTTCAGTTTGATTCAAACTTGGCAAGCCCTGCAAGGCACGCATGTGATTGGCGTGCGCGCCTATAACTCAGCTGGGGTTGCCAGCGATCCTGCCGCGATTTCAGTCACCGTATTACCCAACGTCGCGCCTGCCACCGCAACCAACACGCCGGGCGCGCCAGTGCCGCCACCCCCACCTGCTATCACGATCACGCCTTTGCCTCTCGGCGCACTGACACCCACAGCAATTCCACCCACCATTCCACCCACCAGTTGCACAGATAACGCGGCGTTTGTTGCCGATGTCACCGTGCCGGATGGCACAGTCCTTGCCGCCGGACAAGCCTTTAACAAAATTTGGCGCGTGTTGAACAACGGCACCTGCACCTGGGGCGCGGGTTATCAATTTGCGTTTGTCGCAGGTGAATCTATGGCGGCAGTCACCTTGATTGCGCCGCCAACCACTGCGCCCGGCGCAACCGCCGATTTGCTGATCCCAATGGTCGCGCCAGCCGCCGCCGGTCTTCACGCCGGACAATGGCGGCTACGAAACGCCAGCGGCAATTTGTTTGGCGTCACCGTCGTCGCGAAAATCAACACACTTGGCGCACCACCCCCATCCACCGGTTGCGTTGGCATACCGAATATCGCATCGTTTACCGCGTCTGCCGCCAGCACTACGCCGGGCGGAGCTGTCACCCTGAACTGGGGCCCAGTCACCGGTGCGGAATCCGCCGAGATCGATCAAGGACTTGGCGGCGTCGAAACACCCGGCTCGCGCGTCGTCAATCCAACAGTCACGACCACCTATACGCTGATCGCGCGTTGCGGCGTCAACGTCAAAACCGCCCAAGTCACAATCGCCGTGATTTCGGCGAGTGCCGTACCGCCCGCGCCCACACTCAACACACCAGCGGACGGTTGGGTTTTCCGCAATTTTCCGCGCACCGCATCGTTTAGTTGGAGTCCCGTCAGTTTTCCCGGCGGAGTCACGTATAACATCGAAATTCAAATCGATTATGGCGGCGGCTGGGCGGCACAATCCAGCGCGTCCAGCTTGGCAACCACCTCATTCAACATGACCACCGCATTTGGCGGCGATAACTCTGGGCGCTGGCGCGTGTGGGCAACTAGCCCGACCGCGGGGGATGGAACTAGAAGCGGCTGGCGCAGTTTTTCGTTCAATACCAGCGCGGCGCAATATAGCGGCACTTGGCTCAACGACGATTCCGGCACAGGCGGCGTGACACGGATTATCATTTCCAATTCAGGACAAACCTTGTCCGTCCATCCGTACGGCAAATGCTCGCCGACGGACTGCGACTGGGGCACCAAATCGCAAACCTTCAACGGCGAGCCGTTCGTGATCGCCGGCTTTCCTGGCGGCGGTTCCCACCAACTGACCATCACGCTAAACAATGCCGCCGGGACCAGTCTCAAAGCCATTGATTTCAACGGCAGTAGCACGTTCACCTACACCTTTCACCGATAATCCGTTTCATCGCATCGCCCGCCGCACGGCGGGCGATGTTTTTAGCATCGGCAGAAACAACATCCACGCCAATCAGAATGATTTTCAAAATGGGTCTTGTCAGCCATCGGGATGTATGCTATACTCTCGCCAACTAGATGAGTTTTGCGTTTTGAGAGGAGGTGCCCAGCGACCAACTCTAATTTTTTTTATCCGCAGTTCGGAAGGTTCGCACCGCGACCCTGCTCTCGAAATTCAGTTTTGCGCGCAGGGAAAACATTCTAAACTTGCATGGAGGACAGGATGAGCGCACTCGTCAAAGCATTGTTGGGTTTGGCTACCCCGTTGTTGCTAGCGGCTCCAGCCAAAAAAGTTGTTAAGAAAGCCGCGCCGAAAAAAGCGGTCAAAAAAGCGGCTCCCAAAAAAGCCGTAAAGAAAGCCACGCCGAAAAAAGTTGTAAAGAAACCAGTCGCCGCGCCACCACCACCACCGCCG
>JBBIUF010000105.1:880-12090 GCA_037440365.1 Chloroflexota bacterium | reverse complement strand
GATTGAGATAGGAACCGATTTTTGGATCTGTAAGTGGAGCGAGTGTGATACCAGGAAACGAACCCAGCAAAGTGGATTGCAGAATGCCTTGCGCCATGCTCGCATCCATCGCTGTACTTTGCGCGCCGACATAGATAGTGACACCGGTTGCTTCGCCTACGATCAGGAACGCCCACGTGAGCGATTGACCGTAAAACGCCGTGACCAAATCTTCCAGGTATTGCTCAAAGCGCGTGGACTCGGCGGCTTCCCAAAACCGTGTGAGCGTGGCGACGCGTACGAATTGCGTCGCATCAAGCTGTCCCCAGATGGGTGTCGCGGGCGGCTGAAAACGATCCAACTGGCGGCGTTCGAGTTTTTCGATTTGTTGCGTGACATCAACGGTTGGATTGGTGGACATGGCTTTGCCTTTTGGAGCAGAGCAAGATGGGATTATTTGATCACGGACCCTTGAACGCTGGATATAGATTAAAAATCAGCGGCACGCCGTAAATTAGCACGGTGAGGATCACGGAAACAAACAGCGCGCGTTTGGCAAGCGCCAGAGACCAGGGACGATCCGTTTTCACGGTGCCGCTCATTTGTCCGCCGCCGCTGATCGCCGCCGCGCGCAAAATTTTCACTTGCCACGCATGCAGGGTTGTTTGCTGTCCATCCGCCCATGCGCCATCCGCTTCGATCTCGTCGCCCAGCGCAATCTTGCCGCCGCGCCGCTTGCCAATCATTTCAATGTTGACGATGTTGCCGTTGGATTCTTGCGCGCGCAATTCGAGAATGGGGACTTCGGCGCGTTGCGGACCGCGCATTTGATTCAGGATGCCGGTCATGATGCCGAGGGGAATGAACAGGCACGAGATCAACATCCCCGCGCCCATTGCGGCAATGATGCACAATACAATTCCAAAAGTCAGAAAGACGAATGCGAGAATCGGCAGAAACGGCAACAGGATTGCCAAACCGAGCAGTAACTTGGCGCTATCACGCGGCGGAAAATCGCGACGCTCGCTCGGCGTATCCACGATGACCCCGCGAAATTTGTTTGTGGGATTGATCGCCGTTTGCAAGCGCGTCGAGAGTGGAACCTGGGTTGCGGGCTTTGGAAAATTAGGTTGCGGATACGGCGCAGGTGGTTGCGGCTGGTACGGTTGTGGATATTGATTTTGCGGCGGTTGCCAAGGTTGTGGTTGCATCGTCGGTTGGCGCGTTTGCGGCGGCAACACCGATGGCGGCGGGCGATGAGGTGGCGGTTGTGCCATCGGCATCGGTTTGCCGCACATTTTGCAGAACTTGGCGTGGGGCTGGTTATCCATCCCGCAATTGGGGCAACGGATCATCGGGTGATTCATCCGCTCACCAAGCCAGCCAAACTTTGACGATCAGCCAAATGATCAGCCATACGGTCACCGGGATCAAGAGCGCGGCGTTTAGCGAAATCACGCGCGCGGTGGTCAAAAATACTCCCGCGGGCTGGTATTGCTGATCGAGAAATTCCAATCTCCACGCGCGCATTGTTTTGGAACCAGTCGCAATACCCCAGACTTGAACGGCATGTCCTTGTATCGGCATGGATTGTTTCAAATCTTTGATTTCACCAATCACGGTGACGAGCATTTGATTTTGGTTTTGATTTTGAGCATGCGGGGCTAGCGTAAATTCCAATTCGGGTTGTGTGCCGCGTCCCGCGCCGGTCACCAGGTTGGCGAGTGTGTTCACCGTGAGCCGCGAGAAAAATGGCCGTCGCAAACCAATAAGCGACAGCACAATGAGAACCAGGTAGCACCCAATAAACAACGCAATGCCCACAAGCCAATCTTGGCGGGAGACGAGCAGGGTCAATGCGCCGAGCAACCAAAAGATCGCCCAGGCGAAACAGCCGACTTCAAGCGGCGCGGGCGCAGATTTCACGATGGGCTGGGATGCGACGAGTCCTTGCGCGGCAACTTGGGGTGCGATGAGATCGGCGTATGCCGCGCGTCCGCCAAATGTAAAAAATTTGGCGATGTTGCTGAACACCGCGCCGCATCCGCGCGTGACGACGGGTGACACTCGTTGCAACGCGGCTTGTGCCGGGAGCATGATTTGTTGTGGCGATTGAACGGGCGCTTGTGGCGCGCGCTGTTGCGGTGCAAGTGGTGTGGCTTGCGCTTGCATCGGTGCGCGGCAGTTGCCGCAAAAACGCGCGCTCGGGCGATTCAGCGTTCCGCATTGAGGACATTTGACATTTTGCATAACGATTCTCCAAGACGAGTTCGCTACTGAGGTTGATGATCTAGCGCGGGATTTTAATTTTCCACTTGGCGTTTTGAATCCGTCCGGCTTTGGCGACGCTCAACGTAAACTCTTTGACCGTATCGGGTAAGGTGCCGGTCACTTGAATGGCGATCTTGACACTAGCTTTCGATGCCAGGGCGGATTGCGTGAATGATTTGATCGGTTGATACTTGGTGCAATCGGGTGAACGCGGTGCAGGTTGAAACGCCATGTCATACGGTTTATTTTGATCATCGGCGAGTGTCATATCTTCGCCGCGCCAACCGATCACCAGTTCGGGAATGGTGGTTTCGTCGTTCTCGATTGCAAGATCAAATTCTAGGACCGAGTTGCAAGCGACTCCGGCAAAGCGCGCGTTGTTCAGCGTCAGCGCGAGGTTTTGTTGGTGCCACGTTTGCCCAACATCGAGAACGGTGCCTGGCGCGGTGTCCGGCGCAAGTGTGGCTGTCGCTGTCGGCGACGCAGTGGAGGTTGGCGTCGCGGTTGGCTTGGGCGTTGGCGTTTGCGATGGCTCACTCGTAGGTGAAGGCGCCGCTGTTGGCGGCACGCGTGTTGCAGTTGGTGTATGCGTTGCAGGCATTGGCGTCGCTGTGATCACAATCGGCGTGGGCGTGGTCGGCGTGATGGCGACTATCGGCGCGGAAGTTGGCGATTGCGCTGTGAGCGTTAGCGTCGCTAGCGACGTAATCGGCGGGAACAATTCCGTCGGTGTTGCTTTGGGCTTGAGAATTCCGCTGACGGCATTGGCGATCATCAAGCACAAGCACAGAATGACGACGACTCCAATGAGCGCGGCAATCTGCCAGGGCTTGAGCGGCAGGTTCGAAGGCAAACTGGACTTGCCGCCTGGTTTTTGTGGTGGCGGTGGAGGCGGCAAGGGTTGTTGGCGCAGTGGCGGCGGTGGTGGCACGGGTTGTTGGCGCGGCGACTGCGGCGGCGGTGTAGGTTGTTGGCGCGGTGGAAACGGTGGCGGCGGCGGTGGCAGAGGTTGTTGCCGCGACGGTTGTTGCGCTGGCGGTGGTGGCGGCGGTGGCGGAATCGGCGTGGCGGCTTGTTGCGGTAACACATTTCCGCAACTCGCACATCGTTTTGCGCTGGGACGATTGAGTCTGCCGCAATTGGGGCAGGGAGCGTTAGATGCCATTTGAATCACCCATTGATGAATTTTTTCGAGCCATCACTAGTGCACGGTCGCGGTCTTGCCATCTGAGGTTGTGATCTTGCTGGGCTGGACGACAATGTTCTGTTGCGGTGTGATATTTTCGATTTCCAAAATATAATTTCCGGCGGTAATATCCCAGGATAAGAGTCCGGCGTTATCCGTGCGATTGCCGTCGATGCGATCCCCTTTGGTGATATTGCCAGAGACATCTTTTTTCTGAAAATACACGGTCACATAGCGTCCTGTAATCGGTTTGCCGTCCGCGCTCTTCAAACCAACTGTGATTCTGCCCAAGCTGACGACCACTGAATTCGTTGCGCCGGATTGGATTTGCTTGTTCAACGGATCGCCCCATTTAGCGCCCCACAAATCGCCAATGTCTGTGGCATAGGTGCCGGGCGTCAAATCGAAATTGATCGTGCCGGTATTGTCTGTGCGATTGCTGTCAATGCGATCCCCAATCATCGGTTTGCCATCCACATCCAATTTTTGAAAATTGACCGTGACGTATTTGCCGCTGACGGCTTTGCCATCCGCATCTTTGACGCCCACGCGCAGACGACCTAATCCAACAATGACTGAGTGGGTTTCGCCAGCACGTGCCGCGTGATTAAAGGGATTGCCATAGGGTTGTCCTAGAATATCGCCGATTTCGACATCGTAATAACCGGCGGTGACATTAAAAATTACCGCGCCGGTATTATCAGTGCGATTGGAATTGACTTGATCGCCACGCGCGGGATTGCCGCTGATATCGGTTTTTTGTAAATAGACCGCGACATACTTGCCGCCCAATGGTTTTCCGTCCGCATCTTTTAACCCTACCCGAATCCGTGAGAGACTAATGTCGAGCACAAGTAATGCGCCATTGGTCACGGCATAATTAAAACGATTGCCATACGCATAACCGGCTAGATCGGCTTCCACCACATACGTCCCAGGTTTGAGATTAAATGTCACGAGTCCCGCATTGTCGGTTCGGTTGCTGTCAACGGAATCGCCGACGGCGGGATTGCCGCTCACGTCTTGTTTTTGCGTGCTGACGCGGACATAGACATTATTGGCCGGAGTGTTATCCGCATAGCGTACACTCACGCGAATGCCGCTATTTGTGGCGGTTTGCTTGGTGACCCGTAACGAGGTGAGTGGCGCAAGCGCGCCTGGCGCAAGCGGAGTTGCGGTGGCATCAGGCAGAATGATCGAGGCGGGCGTTGCGGTTGCGCTCGCGGTCGGCTCATCGGTTGGCGTGCTGATTGGCGCGACAGGCGTAGCGGTTGAGGCAACACTTGATCCGCTGAGCGGTGTGCTAGTCGGTGCGCTGATCGCGGTGGTGGTCGCGGCGACGGCGGATGTGGCTAGCACAGTTGGCGTTTGCGTTGCGCCGAGTGCGATATTTGGAATCAAACCATTTTGCATCAGCAAGGTCACTAGGACGCCGCCCACGATGCAGACAGCCGCGACGAGCGCGAGAATAATGAGAGCATACGAAGTCGAACGCACGGCTCTAGTCATGCCACCCGCTGGGCGAGTTGACGGTGGTGTCTGCGTTGGCGTCGGCGAAAAGGTTGGACGCGGTTGCGGTGCAGTTGGCGGCGGCGCATACCTGGGGCTAGGCGCAGGTTGCGGCGCAGGTTGCTGTGGTGCGGGCTGAGTAACTTGCTGAGTTGGGACTGGTTGCGGCGATGTTGGCGGTGGGGTCAAGGTTAGACCGCACCCGCCGCAAAAGCGCGCGTTGGAACGATTTAGTTTACCGCACCTGGGACAAGGAGCCATTGCCATAGGTCAACCTCAATTAGAAAATTCGTCCAAATAAACTGCACACGCACAAGAGCAACACAAATGCCAAGAGCACGAGCGATAACAGCGCGAGCGGGAATGGGCGTCCGGTGGTCAAATCCAAGTTGGCGGGCTGTCCGCTACGTTGCGTGATTTGCATGCGCCACACGCGGTAGCCCTTGAGCCCGTTGTCCCATTGTCCCCACGCGGAAACCAGGTCGCCGGCTTGCGGCGGCGTGCCGGTGCGCGCGCCAATCAGCACGGCATCAACCGGATGGATATAGCGAGTGTCTTGAATCTGCAAGAGTAACCCGGCTTGCTGATTTTGCCCGGTCGGATTTGGAATCTGTCCGAATAGTCCTTGCACGATGATAGACACTTGAATCGGATGCGGCGCGGCAACGACGGAGCCGGTGAGCGCGGGCGTGCGCGCAATCCATTCGCCGTAGAGCGCGCGCAATTCCGCCGTGCTTTGCGTCCACGCCAGCGTAAACGTTTGCCGCACTTGCGCGAGCCAGGCTTGCCACGAACCTGGGATGGCAGGCATGGGCGGATTCAGCGTGTAACCGCAACGACTACAAAATTTTGCATTTGCGCGGTTGGGTGTTTTGCAGGATGGACAAGTGACGGTGAGCATTTTAGACTCGAATCACGATGGTTCCGGCAATTTTATCGTGCAAGGCTTGTTTTTGATTGTCCCACAAGGGATACAGAAAACCAACAAAGCCAATGAGGAGCAGACAAAGAAACGATTCAACCTCATACGCGATAGTGCGAATAATTGCCCACCCAATCGTTGGTGGGCGATGGTTTACGATGCGAACGACTTGAATACCCACGATCTTTTTCCCAATCGTTTTTCCCCAGAGCGTATAGCATATAACATAATAGGCAGGAATGATCAGGATTTGGCAACAATTCCATAGTAATAGAAAAACTTGGCTTGGGTTTGAACTCGAACTGCTGATTGCCGAATCCATCACTTGGGCGGTAAATGAAAATGGCAATGACACGATGTAAAACAATATCCAATCAATGATATACGCAGTCGCCCGTCGTCCCCACGATGCGTATTGCAGATTGGCCATTGGTGTTGCGTTTGGCATTCGCGGCGTGCGGGGCTGGTTGATTTGAAGCGATTGCGCTTGCGGTATCAGCGTTGGCGCGAGTTGCGGATTTGGGCTCGGCGACATGGGCGGCGCATAAACATTTGTTGGCGATGGCGTATATTGCGGCGTCGCTTTCACATTGAGCGCGTCGCGAAATTCGCGCGCGGACTGAAAACGCTGATTGGCATCCAACATCATCGCGCGCATAATTGCTCGCTCAACATTTGGATTAACGCGAACACTTTGCGCGGAGAGCGAAGTTAGCCGATGCACTCCGGTAGCGATATCAGTTGCTTCAGGCGGGATTTGAGTCGTCAGCATAAAGTACAGCGTCGCGCCCACCGCGTAAAGATCACTGCGCGGTTCCGTGGTGCCACGCCCGTACTGTTCAAGCGGTGCATAGCCCGGTGTGACTGCGCGCGCGCCGGTCTGTGTTTTTATCGTCGGATCGTATGCCTTGGCAATCCCAAAGTCCACGAGCATCGCTTTGCCATCGGGTCGAATTTTGATGTTTGCCGGTTTAATGTCACGATGAATAATCGGCGGACGCTGGGTGTGCAGATATTCCAGCGCGTTCAAAATTTCGGTGATCCATGTGACCGCTTGGGTTTCTGGCACGCGTCCATACTGCGCGATATGCTTTTCCAGATCGTTGCCTTCGACGAAATCCATTACCAGGTATTGGCGTCCGCTCGCTTCGATAAAATAATCGGTGACGCGTGGCAGAGCGGGATGGTTGAGTTTGGCAAGGAGCGCGGCTTCGACTTGAAACTGAGTTTGCGCCGCTGGCGTGTTATCGAAATTTTCTTTGACGGCGATAACGTGTCCTTGCAAACGCAAATCCCACGCTTGATAGACTGCACCCATGCCGCCTTCGCCGAGCAGGCGCATAATTTGATACCGGCTTTGCAAAATCGTATTTGGTGCAAGCGATGCGGTCACACATTCACCTGTGGTTCAGACGTGCAAGTATTTACACTTGCACGTCTGAATAATTTATTCTACTGCGCAAAGAACGTGAGTTGCAATTTGCCGAGCTGGATCACTTCGCCGTTGCTGATCGGCGTGCGTTGCGCCGGGGCGAGGCGTTGTCCGCGCAGATACGTGCCGTTCACCGAGTTGAGGTCTTCGACCATCCACGCATTCTGCCAGACGATTTTCAAATGCTTGCGCGACACTCCGGCTTCGGGCGTGCCGCCGAACGGTGCCAGGTCCACATCCGGATTCCAGCCGCTGGCGAGATCGGACCGTCCAACGATGGCTTCGGCTTTGGGTGGCACGGCAACCTGCTGACCCGCGACCATCAAGCGGCAGGGCATTGGCGGTTGACCGCCCATGGGCGGCGTATATTGCTGTGGCGGCGCAGGTGGCGTGTATTGCTGTGGCGCAGGTGGTGTGTATTGTGGCGGTGGCGGTGTATATTGTGGTGGTGGTGGCGTTTGTACAGGCGGTTGGTTGCTCAACGCCGAGCCGCAATTGTCGCAGAACATGGTGCCGGGCATGTTCGGTGTGCCGCATTGCGGGCAATTCGCGCCCCCGCCGCCGCCTTGCGGTTGCATCGGCGCTTGCGGCGGAGTGTATTGTTGCGGTGGCGGAGCAACGGGCGCACCTCCCGCGACATTCGCGCCGCAGTTGTCGCAAAATGCGGCGGTGTCTTCGTTCTGAGTTCCACAGGTAGGACAGGCTTTCATAATTCTTCTCCTTTTGAAATCTGGTTATCCGAGTTTGACGGTCTTGCCGCCTTTGAATTGGATCGTCTTTTTGCCTTCTTCCGACATGTTGCCGCCTTGTTCGAGTTGGTCGGCTTCCAACTTGAGCGTTTGTGCCAGTTGCGATTCGCCTTGGTTGAGTAACATGGTTGCGGCTTGGCGCAATTTTTGCGTCGCGCCGCTCTTGTCGCCGGATTGCGCGTCGGCAAGCGCGCGCGTTTGCAATTTGAACGCGGTCACTTTTTCGACAATGTTCATCACGCGCGGATTGGCTTGCGCGGCGAGCGCGGGATTTTGCGTATAGCCAATCGTGACATCGGCGCGCGCGTGTTCGCCAGTGATCTGCATGATCGGCACATCGTAACTCAGATCGGCTTGCGCGATCCGAAAGCGGCCCTCGTTGCGTTGCGGCAACAATAATTCGACCAGAACGCCTTGACCCTGATCCTTGACCAGTTCGCCAAGTTGCACTTGCACATCGCGATCCGACAAACCGCGCACACCCAGGTCGGCGATGAGCGGCGCGACGCGCCAGACTTTGCGCGGCGTAATCCCTGCCATCAGGCGCAACGTGAGCATGGCGTTTTGCACCACCGCGCCTTGCAGGTTTTGTACCACGTTTTGAAAATACGTGCCGATCTCGTGTGGTTGGTTGATGAAACCAGCTTCGCCGCCACTCCGTTGTCCGATTTCCGTCAACAGCGCGGTGTTCCAATCCACGCCTAGACCGAGCGCGATGACTGGGACACCTGCGCTTGCCGCGTTCTGTGCTTCGCGGTGACAATCCGGTTCGTTTTCGGTTTGTCCGTCGGTTAGGATCAACATGCGGCTGATGCGATCGGGCGTGGTATATTGCCGCATGGCGGCAACACCGGCGCGAATCGCGGTTGCCATTTCGGTGCCGCCGCCCGCGGTCAAGCGATCAATTTCGCGTTTGATGCGATTCTTGTCGCTTGCCGGTTGCGCCGCGAGAATCGTTTTGGGGCTGGTGGAAAAACCGATGATCGAAACGACATCGTTCGGTTGCAACCGATCAATCGCGAACTTGACGGCGTCGCGCAGTTGCCCGATCTTGTTATCGTCGTCCATCGAACCGCTTTGATCCAACACAAAACAGAAATTGAGCGGCATTTGCACCGCCGCCATGGCTTGCGTCGGCATCAATTCCATCAGCACATACGCCAATTGCGGTTGCGCCAAAACCGGCACATTGTCACGGTGGGTGAGACATGTGAGTTGAACTTCACCTGGCATAGTTCTTGCTCCTTTCGATTCTATTCAAAGGTCACTCGACTAATGACGACCGTAATATTATCTTCACCTCCGTTTTGATTCGCCGCCTGGATGAGCGCGGCGCACGCATCTTTCGGTTCGAGATAGTGCGCCAAAATAGTTTGCATTTGCGGTTCATGCACCATTTCCCACAAGCCATCCGAACATAGCACCAAACGATCTTCGTGTCCAAGCGGCACGGGATCAAAAACATCCACGTTGACATTTTTTTGCTGACCGAGCGAGCGAAAAATTTGATTGCGTTGCGGGTGCGTATAAATTTCTTCTGGTTTCAACAACCCGGCTTGGACCAGACTGGCCACGAGCGAATGATCGCGCGTGAGCGGATGTAGTTGCCCGGAGCGATACAAATATGTGCGGCTATCGCCGACGTTGGCGGCATACACTGCACCATTGACCACGAGTGCGGCGGTGAGCGTGGTCCCCATGTTGTTGCCTTGCGCTTGCCCTGCCGTTAGAATCCGCGTGTTGGCATCCTTGATCCAATCGGCAAACATTTGGCGAATCGTATCCGGGGTGCCGCTCTGTTGCACCACGCCCCATTGCGCGATGGCGCTCTGGTAAATTGCTTCGATTGCCAGCTTGCTGGCGACTTCACCGGCGGAATGTCCGCCCATGCCGTCCGCGACGACGAACAAGCCGCTTGCCGCGTCGAGCGGTTGTGCGAGATAATTGTCTTCGTTATGGTCACGTTGCTTGCCGTTGTCGGTCATGCCGACACTACCCAGTTTGGTGATCGGCAAGCGGCGGGTTACCAAACTGGGTATGGCTTTAGGCAAGGGAATCGTTTTGCTTGGTTCCTGTTTTGGCACCAGCTCGGAAAATTTCTCACCCATTTCTTCAAACGTCGGGTACGCTTGTTGCAGGACATTCAAAATAAATTGTTCAAATTTGCCGGACGTTTGCCGGACCCGCTCGAGTTCTTTGGTCAGCCGTCCCGAGGTCCGAAGCCAGTGTAACATCCCGACGGTCAGACGCATGTCTTGCTGAATCCGTTCTTCGCGTTCGGCAAGCACGGCCGGCGCGTTTTCCCAGATCGTGAAATCAAACAGCATGAGGTTGTCGTGTGGGTCAATTGCAAATGCTTGTTGCAAGCGCTTGGCTGGATCTGGTTCCTGGCTCGGCGCCGGCGCGGGTTTGCCGATACCGAATAGATTTTGGAACTGGGCGCGAAAGCCGTTGCCGCTGGCTTGGTGCGCGCGCGCGGTGATCACCCAGCCTGCCTCGTGCAAATAGATCATCGCCTTGAGAATTTTCTCAAATACCTTGGTTGAGCGTTCCGCGCCTAGTTTTTCTTGCACGGTATCCAGTGGTTCGCCTTCCACATGCTCGACGACGAGATACCAGCGACCTTGTTTGTCTTTGGCTTGATCCAGCACACGCGCTAAATTGGGATGCGCAAGCGCACGCAATTTTTCCAGTGTGGTCTTGGGCATCATCCCCGGCATGGCAATGGCGAGCAAACGCGGCGCGCCGTCTGTTGGTTCGCCGCGCGTGACCCAGTAGATCGGCGCATAGTTGCGCCACGCGCCGGTCACGCGATAGGTGCCGATTTGCAGAGCGGTTTTTTCTGCCGGAGCTGAATTGATCTTGACGTGTGCGGGCGGGTTGGGTGGCGCAAGCGGCATCTGCGGCGACGGAGTTTGCGGTACCAGTGCGGGTGCTGGCATTTGCCCGCCGCAATGCGAACAAAACTTGGCTCCGTCTTTCAATGGATGTTCGCAATAAGGACATTTCATCGGCTACTCCCAATGTTCACTTTAGAATGGATGCGGCTAGTGCACATTCCACCCGCCGAAAGATTCGAGCCATGCTTTTTGAAACGCATTTTGAAATTCTGCTATGGTTTGAAAACGCTCCGTGAGTTTGAGCGTATAGGCTTGTGCGATC
>JBBIUF010000105.1:0-870 GCA_037440365.1 Chloroflexota bacterium | reverse complement strand
TGGGCGGTACATGAGAATTTAACGATTGGATCGGCGGCAAGTTAAAGGGCGTGCTGGCGGGCTCGTGATTGGTCAAGAGTTGGTGCAAGACCACGCCGAGCGAGTAAATATCGGACTGGCATGAAAAGAGATCACCTTTTTGCCATTGTTCCGGCGCGGCGTATCCTGGCGTGCCAATCCCTGCGTCATCGGTCGCTTGATTGGGCAAGTGCAAATTGCGCGACGTGCCTTTGCGCTGAAACCGCGCGATTCCAAAGTCAATAATTTTGAGCAAGCTCGTTTGCTCTTCCAGCATGATATTGCTTGGTTTCAAATCGCGGTAGATGATCGGCGGCGCTTGCGTGTGCAGATATTCCAGCACGCCAAAGAGTTGGTTCGCCCAGCGCAACACCACCGCCAATTCTTGCGGCGCGTTCGTGCGCTTGATGATCGTTTCCAGCGTTTCGCCTTTGATGTAATCCATGACGAGATAATAGCGTGATTGAAATTCAAACAGATCGATCACTTCGGGCAAATTCGGATGACGCAGGTGCGCAAGCATGCGCGCTTCGCTTTGAAACATTTTAATTGCGTCGCCCAATTGATCCGGCGGAAATGCCGACTGGCTCATTTCCTTGAGCGCCCACAATTTTTCGCGCTTGAGCGTGGTGTCCGTAAAGCGTTCGTCGCGCACCAGATACACTGCGCCCATGCCGCCTTGCGCAATTTTTTTGATGATTTGATAATTATCGTTGATGCGCGTTTGCGGCGCGAGTGCGCCAGTGCCGAGGCGCGGTGGCGCATTGGCCATTAGCGGCTTGCCACATTTTTGACAACGCCGCGCTTGCACACGGTTGTCGGCTTGGCAATGCGGACAACGGCGCGTGGATG
>JBBIUF010000104.1:0-12325 GCA_037440365.1 Chloroflexota bacterium | reverse complement strand
TGGGGGCGATTACTACGCGGGCATTGTATCCATTGCGCGTGATTTGTCAAATACCTGCGCGCGTAATATTTGTAATGCTCTAACCAATCGTGTGACAAACAACCTGACCGAGCAAGGTTAGCGGAACAGTCCGCTTTGCGCCAAGGCAATCGCCGGTGCGGGGAACACGCCGAGCGCAACCACGCCAATCACGGTAATCACGAGAGCAAGGGTCACAAGCGGGGCTACGCGGCTAACGGTCCATTCCGTCGTCGGTTCGGTCATGTACATTTGCACAACTGGGCGCAGGTAAAAATACGCCGAGATCAAACTGTTCAAAACACCAATCACCGCAAGCCACGTCCAACCCGATCGCACCGCCGCGCTAAAAATAAAAAACTTGCCGACAAAACCAGCAAAGGGCGGAAAACCAGCGAGTGACAACATAAAGATCGTCATCACTGCCGCGACGAGTGGTTGTGCGCGCGCCGCACCTGCGTAATCGGAAATATGGACTCGCTCGCGCGCGCCATTGCTAAACGCGATCACTGCGCCGAACGCGCCCAAATTTGTCAGCGTGTATGCCAGCAAATAAAACAACGCGCTTGCCGCGCCATCTTTGCCCATCGCCACGAGCGCGATCAAAATATATCCAGCGTGCGCGATGCTCGAGTACGCCAACATGCGTTTGATATTGGGTTGAAGCAATGCCGCAACATTACCCAGCGTCATCGTCAACACGGCAATCAACGCCAACACAATGCGCCAATCGAGTGAGAAATCAGGCAACGCGACAAGGAACGCGCGGAAGAATGCGCCGAACGCGGCAACCTTGACGGCAACCGACATGAACGCAGTCACTGTCGTCGGCGCGCCTTCGTACACATCGGGCGTCCACCAATGGAATGGCACTAACGCAACCTTGAACGCAAAACCCGCGATCAACAATCCCACGCCGATGAGCGTCACATCATTTCGCGATGCCGCAATCGCCGTCGCAATGCGCGTGAGGTTCGTCGAACCCGTGCCGCCGTAAATGAACGCGATGCCGTACAGGAAAAATGCGGACGCGAATGCGCCGAGCAAAAAGTACTTCATGCCGGCTTCAAGCGATTGCGTCTGGTCGCGTTGAAATGCGGCGAGGATATAGAGCGGCAACGACAATAATTCCAAGCCCAGGAAAACCAGAATCAGATCCGTCGCCGTTGCCATGACGATCATGCCAACAACCGCCGCAAGGATAAGCACATAGTACTCGCCGCGTTCGACGTTTTGCGCGCGAATATAGTCCATCGCCAGCAAAATACTCAACGCCGCGCCGAGCAAAATCACGAGGGTGAGGAACAAGCCAAAGTTGTCCGCAACGATCATGCCGCTGAACGCGCTCACGTTCGCGCCCCACAGATTGACGGCGGCAAACGCGGCAAGCGCCAGCCCTAGTAAACTGACATAGCCCAGCCAGCGCTTTTGCGCGGCAGACGTAAACAACTCGCCAAGCAAAACAACGAGTGCCGTAATCGCCACCACGAGCGCCGGCGCAATCACACTCAGATTGAAATCGGGAACAGAAAGGCTCATAGGATTTTTTTCAGTTTCTGTGAATTTAGTTAGCGCGGCAAACCAAGCAGGCTCATAACACTCGGCGTCACCGGATCCAAGAACGTGCGCGGATAAACGCCGATCCAAACGATGAACACGACGAGCGCGACGAGCAGGGCAATTTCACGCGGCGACAGGTCGAGCAATTTTTTGTTCGCTTCGTTCGTGACCGGGCCATTCATCACACGCTGATACATCCACAGCAAATAAATTGCGGATAGCACCACGCCCGTCGCGGCGAATGCGGCATACCAGGGATTCGCGCGAAATGCGCCCGTCAAAATCAAAAACTCGCCGACAAAACCGTTCAAGCCCGGCAACCCGACCGACGAGAACAGCGCCACCAGGAAAAATGCCGCGTAGATCGGCATCACTTTGGCAATACCACCAAAATCCGCGATAAGGCGCGTATGTCGCCGTTCGTACAACATACCGACGAGCAAGAACAACGCGCCGGTGGACAAACCGTGATTCACCATTTGCAAAATCGCGCCGCTCATACCTTGCGTGTTCAGCGAAAAAATGCCGAGCATGACAAAGCCCAAATGCGACACGCTGGAATACGCGACGAGTGACTTGACATCTTTTTGCACAATGGAGAGCACTGCGCCATAAATAATGCCGATGAGCGCCAGCACGATCATCAACGGCGCAAAATCTTGCGTGGCTTCAGGGAACAGCGGAATGTTGAAACGAATAAACCCATACGTGCCCATCTTGAGTAAGACACCCGCCAGGATCACGCTACCGGCGGTCGGCGCTTCCACGTGCGCATCCGGTAACCAGGTATGGAACGGGAACATTGGCACTTTGATCGCAAACGCCAAAGCGAACGCGCCGAACAACAACGGCTGAATCGCAAGCGGAACCGGCATCCCCCACAAATCGGTGAGCGCAAAGGACATGGTGCCGGTCAGATCGCGGCGAATGAACACGAGCGCCAAAATCGCCACGAGCATGAGCGTCGAGCCAAACATCGTGAACAAAATAAATTTGATCGCGGCATACACCCGCCGCCCATGTCCCCAAATGCCGATCAGAAACGCCATCGGGATGAGCGTGAATTCCCAGAACACGTAAAACAGGAACAGGTCGAGCGAAACAAACACGCCAATGACCGCCGCTTCGAGCAGTAGGAAAAACAAGTGATACTCTTTAACGCGCTCGGTAACGCCAACCCAGGAACCGCCAATCGCAATGATCATCAAGAACGTCGTCAGGATGACGAGCAGAATGCTCAAGCCGTCCACGCCAACGAAATACGAAATGCCAAATTGCGGAATCCACGCCACGCGCTCGACGAATTGCATGCCCGCGTCGCCGCGAAACGCTACGAACAGCATAACGCTGACAGCAAATTCGATCAACACGGTCAGCAATGTGATCCAACGCACGGCGCGATCATTGTCCTTGGGGACCACTGCAAGGATGAGCGCGCCGACGAGCGGTAGAACAATGAGAAGGGAAAGAATGTTCGGAATCATTTAAGCATCAACCACCCAATCACAATCACCACACCCGCCAGCATCACCAGCGCATACGCGCGCGCATAGCCCGATTGCCAGCCGCGCAAGACGCCGCTGATCGCGCCCATCGTGCGCGCGAGACCGTTTGCCGTGCCGTCAATCACTTGTTTGTCAATCACTTGCCAGAGAAACATGGCTAATTTGCGACCCGGCTCGACAAACACCGCGCTGTACAATTCGTCCACGTAATACTTGTGCCACAATAAATTATAGACACCGCTAAATTGCTTTGCCAAATTCTTTGGAATGTCTGGCGACGCGATATAGAACCAGTACGCCACGCCAATCCCGATCAAGCCCGCCGCCACCGATGCGCCGATCAACATCCACTCGGTGGATGCAGGAAGCGCAACGGCGGATTCGGCAACCTTGCCAAACAGCGGCGCGAAATATTCTTCGAGCAAGTTGGTACCGATCACCTTTGGCAATCCAACGTAACCAGCAAGCGCGGACAGAACGGCGAGAAGCGCAAGCGGCACGGTCATCGTCGCGGGCGATTCATGCGGGCCATGCCACGCGCCGTGTCCATCGTGATCGCCGTGCGCGGCCTCCGCTTTGGGCCAGCGCGGTTCGGTGTGAAAAGTCAGGAAGAATGCGCGGAACATGTAGAACGCGGTCAAGCCCGCCGTGAACAAGCCAATCGCCCACAAGGCCGGGTTTGCTTCAAACGCGGCGGCGAGAATTTCGTCCTTGCTGAAAAAGCCAGCGAGACCTGGCACACCCGCAATCGCGAGCGCGGCAACAAAAAATGTGGCATACGTCCACGGCATTTTCTTGCGCAAGCCACCGAGTTGCCGCATATCAATCACATTGTTCATCGCGTGCATCACGCTACCGGCGGCGAGGAACAATAACGCTTTGAAGAATGCGTGCGTCATCAAATGGAACACGCCCGCGCCATACGCCGTAACGCCGACGCCGAGGAACATGTAACCGAGTTGGGAAATTGTCGAATAGGCGAGGACGCGCTTCAAGTCCATTTGCACCAACGCGATCGTTGCGGCGAACAATGCCGTCAAGCCGCCGATCCATGCCACCACGCTCGACGAGAACGGCGCAAGTTCAAACAAGACATGCGAACGCGCGACCATGTAAACGCCTGCGGTAACCATCGTTGCCGCGTGGATGAGCGCGCTCACTGGCGTGGGCCCTTCCATCGCGTCGGGCAACCACACGTAGAGCGGCAACTGCGCCGATTTACCGACTGCGCCCGCAAAGAGCAGTAGCGTGATCGTCGTAATCACCGGCGCGCCGATTTTGAACATTTCGGCTTTGGTAAACACATCGGCAAAGTTCAGCGAGCCGAACGTGACGAAAATCAGAATCACGCCAAGCCCAAACCCAAAGTCGCCGATGCGTGTGGTGATAAACGCTTTCTTGCCCGCGGCGGCGGCAGATGGTTTCGTGAACCAGAACGAGATCAGGAGGAACGAGCACAAACCGACGAGTTCCCAGCCAACGTACATCAGCAAATAATTGTTGCCAAGAACCAGGACGAGCATCGAAAACACGAACAGGTTGAGGTACGTAAAGAACCGTCCGTAATTCTCGTCATGCTCCATATAGCCCATCGAATAGACGTGGATGAGAAAACCGACGCCGGTGACGACGAGCAACATGAGCGCGGACAGCGGATCGAGCAAGAACGCGAAATCAATTTGGAAATCGCCGACCGGGATCCACGAATAGAGCGGCACATTGAACGCGCGCGGTTCGGGTGCGCCGAGGAGCATGAAAAATTCCAACAGCGCGATGACGAACGCCGCGCCGACCGCGCCGACCGCAATCGTGCTGACAAGCCAGCGTGGAAACTTGCGCGAAAAAATTGCGTTGATTGTTGCGCCTGCCAGCGGGAGCGCAGGCACAAGAAAGAGATAGTTGATCAAAGTAATAGTTCCTTGTCAATTTCTATGCGTAAACAAGACATCCTTTAGGTTCTGCAATGGGTCTGCCTAATTCGCGTGCGGTTTCGATCCATTCGCGGATAACTAGTTGCGCGTAAGTGCGTCTTGTACGTTGCGCCATCTGCCATACATCCAAGCACCGACTCGGACGCTTCGCCTTCACGGATGGCGATGACCCTTGTGGTGTCTTCGATGACTTGCAAATAAATCCTAGAACAGGTCGCGGCGTTCCTGAAACAATTCAAACATCGCTGGCTGGAACAAATCTTTTGTGCGTTTATCTTTGAGTAAAATTGCCACAGATCGCGCCTTGCCGCACCACCCTTCGTTGAACCGAACGGCTCACTTTCTTGTCGCAATCTGCAAAAACATTGGGCTGAAATATGGAATGAGCCAGATCAACCAAACCACGATGCTGAATTTGTGAAAGTCCTTGATCCACCGTTCATCTTTGCGCGCCAACACAATCGTCGCCCAAACCGCGTGGATGAGCATGAGAATGATAGCAATCAAGCCCGTAATACCATGCACATCAAAACTCATCCCGCCGACAAACTCAAACATCATGCCGGTGCCAAGCGTATCGCAGACCAGTCCCAGATAAAAGAAAGCGAGATGCCATGCCTTGAGTCTGCCTTGAAGGCGTTCGCTCCATACGCCAATCGAATAAAGCACAAGCGCAGAGGTGATGATTAAAGTTACGCTACTCGGCACGAGACAGACTCCCTTGGCAATATGGTTACACTACGATTGGCTTGCCGCCTCAGTCGGACAGCGTAATTCGAAAGCGACACGTGGCATCGCCTTTGGCGCGGCACAGGATCTCTTCGATCGTGACGTTTTCAATGCCTGCGAGACAAAACAAGACCTCGCGCAGAAATCCCGCCACTGTGAAACAAACCGCCAAATCATTCTGCCAGCCGATACAATAGGGGCAGGTCGCGTCGTCATAGTAATAGACCTGTCCGTCAACAAAAACTTGCGGCGTGGTATTCATCCGGCTGGCGATCTCTTGCGCCGCGCGCTCGAGCAACAATTTAACTTTGAATCGTTCCGGCGCAAGTTTCAAACCTAGCTTGACCGCCGAGGTGACATGCGCGTCTTGATCCATCATCGCCGCGGCTTGCACCCGCCCCACCCGTTGCAAGATCGCACGTGAACCGCGCACGCCGTATAGATCGAACAGGACTTGGTTGATCTGGCTAATGTAACTCTGGCAATGTCCCGCATTCTCTGCCGTGGCTGGAGGATACTTGTCAATGTACTGAGTCAATTGCGCTTGGCGCAAAATGCTCGGCATGGCTTTTTCACCCACCACATCCGCCACACCCAAAAGGAATGCGCGAAACGATTTGCTTTGAACTTGCGCCGCGCGCATCACCAAACCACCTGGTTGTCTCATCTCAAGCACTCGGCGTAATTCGAAATCGGCACACGGCATCGCCTTTAGCGCGGCACTCAATTTCTTCAACCAAAAAATTTTCGTTGCCCAGCGCCCACGCGAGCAAGCCGTGAATGAAACCATTCAAGGTGTGACACACGGGCGTCTCGCTGTGCCAATCAATGCAATGAATGCAATGCGCATCTTCGTAATAAAAAAACTGTCCGTCGTCCACAATCTTGATGGTCGTATCAATTTGCTCATTGACCTGCTTGGCGGCTGTCTCGAGCGACATTTTGATCTTGGTGCGAAGCGGCATAAAGTGCATCGCCAGTTTCGCGGCGTTGGCAATCGCGGCATTTTCCGCCAGACCGCTTAACGCTTCGCTCCGTCCCAAGCGCCGCAAAATGGCGCGCGAGCCGCGCGCGCCGTAGAGATCATAGAGCGCGCGATTGATCTGCGCGACATATTGCACCAAATGTCCGTGACGTTCCATCGTGCTAGACGGATAATTATTAATGTACTGGGGCAAATGCGCCTGGCGTAATAAAGATGACACACCGTTTCTACCAACGACTTCTTCCAAGCCGATCAGAATCGCGCGAAACGCTTTGTCGACAACTTGAGGTTCTTGCGTCACCGGACCGTCCTACGAATCCAACGTCACTCGGTATTTGCACACCGCGTCGCCTTTGGCGCGACACGCAATCTCTTCCACTTTGAATTCCGCGTCTTCAAGAATCCACGCAACCAAACCGCCGATAAAACCAACCGTCGTATAGCACACTGGTTGCTCAGACTGCCAGTCAATACAGTTGCCGCACGATGGATCGGACCAGAAAAAATGCGTGCCATCGTCTTCAACTAGAATCTGCGTGCTTAATTGTTCGCTGTACTCTTTTGCCGCCGTCTCGAGCATCAATTTGACTTTTCTGCGGCGCGACAAAAGTTTGGCGGCGAATTTCGTCGCGTTTGCAACCATCCCATTTTCGGCGATGGCATCCTGCGCGCGGCTTTTACCTGTGCGCTGTAAAATCGCGCGCGCGCCGCGTTTGCCATAGACCTCGAACAATGCGCGATTGATCTGACTCATATAGCGCAACCAATGCCCGCCGCGTTCATTATTGCTCGGCGGAAAATTGTTAATGTATTGCGGCAACTCGGCTTGGCGCAAAAGCGCGTCCGTGCCATGTTTGCCCACCACGTCTTCAACCGCGACCAGGATCACGCGGAAGGCTTTGTTTACGAGCTGCGCTTCACTCATCGCAATTGCCTAGCCCTTGAGTGAATTGACTTGATCCACATCCACAGATTCGCGCGCGCGAAAGATCGCGACGATGATTGCCAAACCCACCGCGACTTCGGCGGCGGCGACGGTGAGAATCAAAAAGACAAAGACTTGGCCATTGAGGTCTTGGAGAAACCGCCCGAACGCGACAAAGGCAAGGTTCACGGCGTTAAGCATCAGCTCGATGCTCATGAACATGATCAGCGGATTGCGGCGAATCAAAACGCCGACCGCGCCAAGACAAAATAAAATTGCGCTCAAGAAAATAAAATGAGTCACCGTTAGCATAGGGCTAGTTTCCCGCTTTATGTTTTTTCGTCAGGACGATCACGCCGATGATCGCGACGAGCAAGAGTAACGACGTGATCTCAAAGGGCAATAGAAAATCGCTGAACAAGAGCGCGCCGAGAGCTTGCACATCGCCTTGTTGCGCGAGCCATTCCGGCGTAGCGATCCCGCGCGCCGTTGGCAAGACCGCGGTGAACACAACCAGCGCCAGTTCGACGATGAGCGCGAACCCAAACCCTACCGCCAATATGCGTTGCCCCGGCAACGCGCCCGCGCCCTGATCGAGGTCGGGATTGAGCAACATGATCACAAAGACAAACAAGATCAAAATTGCGCCGGCATACACCATCACTTGCGCCACCGCGATAAATGGCGCGGAAAGCAAAACGTATAGCGCCGCAAGCGCGAAAAAGACTAGCGCCAGACTCATCGCCGAATGCACCGGATTCCGCAGAGCGATCATGCCAAGCGCGGCGAGGACTGCAATAAACGCAAACAGATAAAAGACGTAGAGTTCCATGGGCTTTACACTTGGGTTAATTTTGCCGAGATTTCAGTGCCGTGCGCGATCTCGTGCTTGCAAATAATCGTGCAGAGTTCAACCAGGTTCACATTTCCGCCGAGCGGATGTTGCCCGCGCAATTCAAGCTGGTTCGGCGTCAGCGTCTCGATCAGCGTCATCAATTCAGCGCGGGACGTTTCCAATTCCGCGAGCAACTGCGCCACCGTTTGTTCTTTGCGCTTGGCAACCTGGCGCGCGTTATACACATCGTTGCTGTAATCCGGCGGCAATTGCGGATTTTCGCCGCTCGCGATCCGTTGCGCCATCCGCACCATGCCGCGCTCGGCGCCCGCGAGATGCGCGACGGTATCTTTCACCGACCAATCGGGCGTGGTCATCGCGGCGGCTTGCGCGTCCGTCAGCGCCGCGAGCGTGCGTTTGAATTCGGCGCGCGCTTCGCGCAACTGGCTCGCAATCGGTTCGAGTTCTTTCAGCATCGCGTCCCCTTTCCGTCAAGCCGCTTCAAGCAACCACCTTACTTGCCGAGCAATACAATCACAATAGCGGTCACGAAAATATTCGCAAGCGCAATGGGCAGTAACACTTTCCAACCGAAACTCATTAATTGATCGTAACGAAAACGCGGAAGCGTGCCGCGCATCCACATGAGCAAAAATATAAAGAACGCCATTTTGAGAACAAGCCAATGCACGCCGGGGAAAATGCCGAATGGACCGAGATAGCCGCCAAGAAATACAGTCGAAACAATCGCGCTGATGGTGAGCATATTGATGTATTCTGCCATATAGAACAGCGCAAATTTCAGCGACGAATACTCGGTCTGATAACCCGCCACCAATTCCGTTTCCGCTTCGGGCAGGTCAAATGGAATGCGGTTCACTTCGGCGGTCGCGGCGATAAAATACAACACAAAACCAACCGGTTGCAAAAAGATATTCCACACGGTTGCTTGTTTCTCTACAATGTCAACCAAGCTCAACGATCCGCTGATCATCAAGACGCCGACCAGGGACAAGCCCAGCGTCAGTTCATAGCTAATCATTTGCGCGGTCGAGCGCAGTGCGCCGAGCAACGAGTACTTGTTATTCGAACTCCAGCCACCCAGCACAATGCCATAGATGCTGATCGACCCGATTGCCAGCACGTACAAAACGGCGACATTCACATTCGCCACGTAGAAATCAATCGTATAGCCGCCGACGGTGATCGAAGGGTTCAGGGGAATGACTGCCCAGGCGAGAAGCGCGGTGCCAACCGCAATGCCGGGCGCAATGAGGTACAACAATTTGTCAGCTTGCGCGGGAATGAAATCTTCTTTGAAAATCATTTTCACCGCGTCCGCAATCGGTTGCAACCACGCAATTCCGCCGAACGCGCCCACGCGGTTCGGTCCAATGCGCGATTGAATTTTGGCGATGACATAGCGCTCAACCAGCGTGAGGTACGCGAATCCCGTCAACAAGACGATGATCAAGACGAGCGCTTTGACCAGCGGCACAAGCATAGTTACGATCAACGGATCTAGAGTCACAAGTTCCTCATCAACCGTGCGCGAAATTATTTCTTCAAACGCGCCACGAGCGCGTCGAGCTTTTCGTCGGTCAAATCATTGGCATGTTCCACGCCATCAATCAACGCGACCGGACCATGATCGCATCCGCCGAGACATTCCGCCGCGCGCAACGTGATCTTGCCATCGGCGGTTGTCTGACCGGCTTGGCAACCCAGTTTGTGTTCAAGGCGTTCGAGCATTTCGTCTGCGCCGCGCAACGCGCACGGTAAATCGTTGCAGAACATCACGGTATGCTCACCCGGTTTTTCGCGCGCGTACATCGTATAGAACGTGGCGACGCCGTTGACTTCGGTTTTCGAAATACCGATCACATCGGCAATCTCCTGCACCGCTTCATCCGGTAGCCAACCCAGTTCGCCTTGCGCCAAATGCAACGCCGGCATAATCGCCGAACGCCCATCCGGGTATTGCGCCATTAATGTTTGAATTTGCGATTTTGTTTTCTCGGACAGCACGCATGCCCCCTAAAATTTTGCCACTGAACCACACAGAAAAATTTTAATCCCAGTCAAAGCCGCCTTTACGCCAAACGTACACATAGCCGATCAAGAGGATGAGCATAAACACACCCATCTCGATCAGTCCAAATAATTGTAATTGGCGAAAGAGGACGGCCCAGGGGTAAAAGAAAATGATTTCGATATCGAACAAGATGAACAATACGGCGGTGAGATAATACTTGATGGGCAAACGGCGGCGCGCATTGCCAAACGGCGGCATCCCCGATTCATACGGCGCAAGTTTTGCAGAAGTGGGATGCTTGGGTCCAACGAGTGCCGAAAGTGTCAACGCGATCGCGGCAAAGGCGACGACGATGACGATCATGACCAAGATGGGGAAGAAATCTACTGGCATGGATACCCTGCCTGCAAAATTTTACTTTGTGGATGATATAACAAATGGACTAGATTGTCAAAAAAATAGAAATAAAATCACGTGGAGCGATCGTTTTCTCATCCCGCGCGCCGCCATCTCGGCATTAACTCGGTGCGTGGCGGTACAACACGTCGCGCATCTCGCGCAACCGCGCCGCCGCCATCTCGGCGGTAATGTCGCGTTGCGGATTGCCGAGCATTTCATAGCCGACCATAAATTTGCGCACCGTCGCGCTTCGCAAGAGCGGCGGATAATAATGCGCGTGGAGATGCGTTTCGGAATGCGGCGCATCGTCCGTCGGCGACTGATGCCAACCCATCGAATACGGGAACGACACCTGAAATAAATTGTCATAGCGCGTCGTCAACTGCTTGACCAAATCGGCAAGCGCGTCACGCTCAGCATCGGATAAATCGGGCAACGCGCCCGTATGCCGCCGCGCCAGCACCATCGTTTCAAAGGGCCACACCGCCCAAAATGGCACGAGCGCGACAAAGTGATCGTTTTGCAAAACGATCCGTTCGCCTGCCGCGAGTTCAATCGTGAGATAATCGCATAACAAGCAACGGTCATGCACGCGCCGATAATCTGTTTGCGCGATCAATTCTTTCGCGGGTTCAGTCGGAATTTGACCGCTCGACCAGACCTGGCAATGCGGATGCGGATTGCTCGCGCCCATCGCCGCGCCCTTGTTCTCAAACACCTGGACATAGTGGATAAAATCGAGCGCGCCGAGTTCCTGCGTTTGCTCTGCCCACACATCCACCACGCGGCGAATGTCCGCGACGGGCATATCGGGCAAGGTCCAGTCATGGCGCGGCGAAAAACAAATCACGCGGCAAACCCCGCGCTCGCCCACCGCGCGCACCAAACCGCGCTCGTTGATTTCACCCGTGGGCGTGTCCGGCATCAACGCCGCATAATCGTTGTCAAACACGAACGTGCCAGTGTACGCCGGATTGCGTTTACCGCCCGCGCGTTCATTGCCGGGACAGAGATAACACCCTGGATCAAACGCTGGGCGCACATCCGCCGCCGCCTTTTCAACTTGACCCAGCCAGGGACGTTGCGTGCGGTGCGGCGAAACGAGAATCCATTCGTTCGTCAACGGATTGAACCGGCGATGCGGTTGCGAAAATAAATTCATCAGCACTCCCAAACTGGTATTGACTGGACAAACTCAATTCACCCAATCCAACGCCCTCACGCCGCGTTGTTGCGCGATGGCGACGGCGTGTTCAATGGCGTCTGCCTGCGCGAACAGTAACCTATCCCCTTGCCCCTTCCCTTCGAGGGAAGGGGTTGGGGTTAGGTCAACTCTCCTCTAAACGCCCGTGCCAATATCGCTTGGTCAACCTTGTCCGCGCGTTGTTGCGCGATGGCGACGG
>JBBIUF010000103.1:0-12340 GCA_037440365.1 Chloroflexota bacterium | reverse complement strand
CGATCAGAATCTGGCGCGGGGTTGCGCCGCGCGCGCGCAACAAACTAATCTCTTGACGTTGCGGTCCCGTGATCAGGTCGGTCGCATATTTCGACAGGTACGCGGCAAGCGCAACGCCCGGCATACCCAGGAACAGGAATAAGAGTTTCGCCCAGATCGCGTCCGACTGGGCTTTTTTCAGCGCGTCGCCCAGGTTGTTCACTGCGCGCACCTCGCCGGGGAACTGCGCCTCGACGTGCCGCCGCAACACATCCATCGCGCGGCTCGCTTGCAAGGGATCACTCGGCAAGCGCGTGTGATCGAACCGCACATCCACTTCGCCCTGGATCGTTTGCGGGGTCACGGCTTTGCCGTTGACCAGCGGCGCTTGATTCGTCAGCGCATCGGCAAGCGTGGACTGCCACAGTGACGGCGCGATAAAAATATCATTCGGCACAGGATTGTACTCGCCCGCGTGCGCGGGATCGGTCGCGGCAAACAGATAACTTGCCTGGCTCGTGTCCACGACGCCCGTAATTTTCAGTTGGACGGGTTGCGCCATTTGTGGAAAATCCACCGCAATCGTATCGCCCAATGCCAAGCCAAGCGCGCTGTAGAGTTGTTGGCTCACAAGCGCGCCTTGCGCGTCGAATGTACCTGCGGCAAGCCGCAACGTTTTCAACGTCGAAAAATATTCGGGCGGGATGACGAACACCTTGCCCGCCGTTGCGGTTTTTGCGCCTGCGGCACCCTGAGCGGAACCGAAGGACGCGCCGCCGAAACTCGCGCTGAGCAACGGTTGCGCGGCGACGACGTTCGGCGTAGCGCGCAGTTGCGCGACCACCGGATCGAGATTGGGAATTGCCAGCGTGGACACCACTTGGAGATCGACGCTGACGGCTTGCACCGCCGATTGCGTCATCCGTTGACTGGACGCATCCACGAAAAATAAAATGCCTGCGAACAAGCCGACTGCCAGCACCAAGCCGAACAAATAGGTGAACGTGCGGCGCGGATTGCGCGTGATGAGTTGCCAAGCGTAAGAAAGAAAAGCCATTGAGGATCTCCGTAGGGGTCGCCCTTGTGGCGACCCAGGGCGACCACGAAGGTCGCCCCTACAATTCGATTTTTCCATCGCGCATTCGCACGATGCGGTCCGCGCGCGCGGCGTCGTCGGGATCGTGCGTGACCATCACGAGCGCAGATTTGTTCTCGCGGTGAATCTGGATGAGCAAATCCATCACCTCACGCGCGGTCGCACTATCCAGGTTGCCGGTCGGTTCATCGGCGAGCAACACCGCGGGCCGATTCGCCAATGCGCGCGCAATCGCGACCCGTTGTTTTTGCCCGCCCGACAATTCGCTCGGCAGATAGTCAATTTTATCATCCAGCCCAACGGCGCGCACAAGTTCACGCGCGCGCGTGGTACGTTCGGTTGCGCCGACGCCCGCGAGCATCATTGGCAGTTCGACATTTTCCTGCACGGTCAAGACGGGCGAGAGGTTGAACGCCTGGAACACCAAGCCCAGCGTGTGGCGACGCAATTCGGCGAGGCGTGTCGCCGACAACTGCGCCAGGTCGTTGCCGTCAATCGCAATGTTGCCTTTCGTCGGCAGTGTGAGTCCGCCAAGCAGATTGAGCAGGGTACTTTTGCCACACCCGCTCGGACCGACAATCGAAACAAATTCGCCGCGCGCGATCTGCATACTCACGCCGCGCAATGCGCCAATCGTACTGCCGTTAATGCGATACGATTTTTCAAGGTCGTTCGCCATTACAATCGAATCTGACATTTAATTTCTCCACATCAGACCCGCAGAGTTTTCGAAAACCCTGCGGGTCTAGCTGTCCTCCAAAAATCCACCGCGCAGATGCACGATGCGTCCCGCTCGCGCGGCGACACGCGCATTGTGCGTGACGACGACGAGTGTAGTACCGTGTTCGCGGTGCAAGTCTTCCAGCAAGTGCATCACCTGGTCGGCGGTCTCGGTATCGAGTTCGCCTGTCAGTTCATCCGCCAGCACCAGGTCGGGATTGTTCGCGAGCGCAATGGCGATGCCGACGCGCTGGGCTTCGCCGCCCGAAAGCTGGCTCGCCTTGTGATCCAAGCGCTTGCCGAGACCCAGCCGCGTCAACAAATCTCTGGCGCGTGTTTGCGCGATCCTGGGATTGACGCCTGCCCATTCCATCGGCAACCTGGCATTTTCCAGCGCGGTGAGAAAGGGCAGGAGATTCCCGGTTTGAAAAATGACGCCGATATGTTGACGGCGAAATGCGCCGCGTTCGGTTTCATCCAGCTTGCTAATGTCGGTGTTGCGAATCACGAGTTGCCCCGCCGTCGGCGTATCCATCCCGCCGATCAAGTTGAGCAGGGTTGTCTTGCCCGCGCCCGACCGTCCAATGATGGCAACAAACTCGCCGGGTTTCACGCGGAGATGCGCGCCGCGCAGGACAACCGTTTCCAAATCATTCGTCTTGTAAATCTTGAACACATCGTGCGCCAGCAAAAGCGCGCCGTCTGTTTCGACGGGACGATGGGTGGTCTGATTACCAAACATTTACTTCTCCAGTCAGACCGGACTGGTTTCCAAAAACCTGTCCGGTCTATTCTTTACATCCATTTGAAACTGTTGACGATGCGATCAAAAATTTCGCTGAGGTCGCCATAGTTTGCCGCGGGCGCGGTCGTCGTGATGATCGCCAAGTCGGTTGAGTTGGGGCGCGGCACATAGACACGCGCGGCGATAAAGTTCAAGCCCTTGCCGGTCACCGCGTTTTGTCCTGCTTGATAGCGATAAATCAAACTCGTGACCGCGCCATACGGAATCTTGCCGGGCTTGACCACCATCGTTTGATAGCCACTCACGGACGCTTTCAATTGCGCTTCATCGGCAATGGCGTAATCACTTGCCGATTTGCCGCCGCTGGTGACAACTTGGATTTGAATGAAGCGATCCTTGTTGGTCGAGCGCACACTGCCCGCCACATCGCCCGCGTTCACCGTCCAGCCGCTAACGAAAAGCACCTGGTAGCGATTTTGCGAATCGCGCTGAACGACCATGCGCTCGTCGCCGATATTGTTGATCACCGCATCGTTCGTCGGCGGCGAAGGCGGCAAGCCGCCTGGGTCGGTCACGCTGGCAACGGAGGGACCACCTTCGGGGCGGCCGCCTTCGGCATTGGGCGCGCCTTCGCTACCTAGGGCGGCAGTTGGTTCCGCGAGTTGCGCGGGCGCAGGATTGCTGGATGCGGCCGGTGGGTTGCTCGGCGTCGCAGGTTGCGCCGCGGGGTTTACCGCGACAGGTTTGCTTGCGAGCGTGGGCTGAACCGGCGGCTTGGACGCGGCGGGACTGCCGCACGCGGCAAGCGCCAAGACTGCGAACAGAGCCAGGATAGCAAAAATTTTTCGTGACATTTGAAAATCCTTTCGATTGAAATATACGGTCTCGCCGTACTTGTTCAGTTTACACTTGCCAAATTAAAAACCGATTAAACTGGGACCATTTCATTTGCCGAGTGTGACGTAGAAAAAATCGCGCGGCGCGGGACGCGCCACGTACATCCCCGGATCGTAAACCATTGCGTCGAGCAAAACATGTTCCGTTAGATTGCCTGTTTTGGGCGCATACGTCAGAAAACGCTCGAACGACCAATTCACATCCAACTCGGCTACATCGCTTGCGCCTGCGGCAACGAGCGCCTGCGCCAGGGTTTGCGCCGTGAGCGATTCACCGGCGGCATAGTACAGCGTGCGCCCATCCGCGCTCACGCCAAGCGCGGAACGCCAGATCGCAATTTTGCCGCTGACACTTTTGCCCCAGGCAACGATCCGCTCATTTTGCAGATCGGGATTGATCTGACCCTCACGCGCCAAATACGCGGGCGTTTGGCGAAACGATTCCATCAACGGAAGGGTATTGGAAATCACCGACCAGGGCGCAATCCGCACACTGCCATCGCGATAGAGTGCAATCGTATCCGAATCAGGTTGCGGCGCGAGGAGCGTTTGCCCGTTGACCATCATGCCGTGCTGACCGTGCATGGCTTTGAACCCGCCGTTGAACGCGGCGACGAGCGACGGTACGTCGGAACTGGGAATCAAGCCCGGTCGCGGTACGCGGACTGCCGGAGCTGGCTCGCGCGTGCCCGCGACGACATGCAAGCGCAAGCGCGCGGCGTCCAGCGCCACAATCGCAACTTGGGTGTACGAACGCGTGGCATCGGGGTGCAAAAAGGTTTTGTACATCAATGGCGCGGCACTGGGATCGAATGTATTCGTCAGCGGCACCCACAACCCTTCACCGAGCACGACCAGATTGGGAACGAGTGGCACGATGGAGCGCGGCGCAAATTGGGTTTGCGGCGCGCGCGGAATCGCGGCGTTCGACGATTGCGCTGGCGCGACAGGCGGCGACCAAAAGCCAGGAGTGTTCCCCGTGGCGGTTTTTTGCTGGATGGTATCGGCGACCCCGTAAAACGTATTTTCGGCGAACGCAATCGGTTCGGGACCGACGACGCCGCGCACGCCATCCACCACTTGGGGCAACCCGTTTGGCGACGCGACAGCCCAGCCCGTTAGCATCACGAGCGCTACAGCAATCAACGCCAATTCAATTTTGATAATGCGGAATGTATAAAATCTCATTCTGGTACTCCCGTAAAAAGAGGGCGCAGGATTTACCTGCGCCCTCAGTGTGCCGACTAACCGCCCGTTTCGGGGGTCGTCGTTTCGGGCAAGCCATCTTCGATCTGCTGTCCCGATTGCGCGCCGTCCTGGATGGTATCCGTGTCCGGCGCGGTGGATTGTGGTTCCGCGCTGTCCGGCGTGCCATCTTCGACCTGCGTGCCGACCTGGTCTTGCGTGGTATCAGTGTCTACCGCCGATGGCGGCTCAGTGTCCACGCTCGGCGCAACCACACCCGCTGTGGGAGGCGGTGTGCCGACCGGTCCTTGCGCGGAGGCGTGTCCCACTGCGCCGAGCGCAAGGAACGCGAACGCCATCACTGCGGCAAGCACAAGCAAACTTCGTTTCATCGTAACCTCCTATTTTCGATTCGTCAGCGTCCTGAGCGGAGTCAAAGGATCGTCTGCGAATCTGTCGTTAGTATAAATGGCGCAGATTAAAACGAGTGCGGCGAAAAGATTACAGTTTTTTCACTGTCGGCGGCAATAAAAAAACTCGCCTCGAATGAGGCGAGTGTGTTGGCGCGGAACGCTCACCAGAGCATTCCTTCGGGAATTTATTATTTAACGAGTCCTTAGCGGGTTGGGTCCGCCACGCGGACTTGATCGCGACCCTGCGCTTTGGCTTGGTATAGCGTTCGATCCGCCAGGTCGATTAATTCCTCCGCCGCGTGCGCGTGCGTGGGACACGTAGCAATCCCCTGGCTCACCGTCGGCTTGGGAATTGGGTGGCCGTGCGAGTCCACCAGCGGCAACTCGGCTAACGTTGTCCGTATCCGCTCGGCAATTTGGCGCGCCTGTTCAATCGTCGTGTTCGGCAGGACGATGCCAAATTCTTCGCCGCCCCAACGTCCGATGCTATCGGTCAGCTTGACGTGACGCTCAATCGCTTGCACCGTCAAACGCAAAACTTGGTCGCCCAGCACATGCCCATACGTATCGTTGTACGTTTTGAAATAGTCAATGTCGAGCATGATAAACGAAACGGGCGCGGTTGCCGTGCAACTTGGTCCGACCGCTTGGTGCAAACGTTCGAGCAAATAGCCGTGATTAAACACGCCCGTCAATGAATCGCGGCGCGCCTGCGCTTCTACCTCCGCATGATGCCGCGCGTTGTCCAGCGCGAGCGCGGCTTGCATGGCAATGTTGCTCAAGAGCGCGAGATCGTCTTGATCAAAAGCGCGCGGCTGATAACTTGCCACAACCAGCACGCCGAGTGGTTCATCACCCAGCAGAATCGGCGCGCCAAGCCAGGATTCAGATTGGCGGGGCTGACCGACAACGACGGTTTGGATGTTTAACGTTTCGCGTTCGTGCGCAAGCTCGCGGCACAAGAGCGCGCGGCGCTCGCGGACGATCGTGTTAACCAAGCCATTGCCCAGCGGTTGGGTGTGCGCTGGAAAACGCTGACCTTCATCATAGAGAATCCGTAGGTCAACGGTTTGTGCGGACGCATTGTACAGCGCGACATAGTACGTATCGGTGGGAATGACGCGGCTCAACTGCTGGTAGATCAGTTCGAGCAGGGCGTCCATTTCGATGGTAGAGCCGATTGTGCGCGCGACCTCATTCAACACAGTCATGCGCTTGGCTTGCCGTTGCATCGTTTGATACAATTCCAATTTATAGATCACATCAGCCACTTGCGCGGCAATGGTCTTGACCAGTCCAACCCTTTCCAAGTCAAGCATGTCCTGGTTCGCCCCGTCGTCCATGCCGATCACCAGCGTCCCCAGCACGCGCTCGTTCACGCGCAAGGAAACCAGGTATAGCATTTGAATTGGAGCGAGCCAGGCGCGCGCGTCCTCGGCGTGGCTCAACGTGGTCATGAATTCAGCGTGCGACAGGTGGAACACTTGGACGCTCGCGATCGCTTGGCGATGCTGGGGGAGTTCGGCTAACGCGCATTGCGGCTCGACGGCGGGCGGGTTCAGCGCACCCTTGCGCGCAAAGAATCCGAGCGTGGTGAGATGACGTTGGTCGCGCTCGAGCAAGCAAATGTGACAAAACGCGGCGGGCATTTCGTTGACGATCAGCTCAGCCAACTGCGGCATCGTGCGGGGAAAATCCAGCGAGGTTGAGATCGCCGTGCGAATGTTTAGAATCAATGCCAGCTCACGGCTCTGGCGATCCGCTTCCACCGCGCGCCGACGCTGAACACTCGCAACGACGCTCGCGCCATAACCTGCCATCAGCAACACGGGCAAATGGAGCATTTCTTGCCACAAGGATTGGTGCCGCTCGCCGCGCAATAGAATGATCCCGCCGTCGGCGGCGACCGCGAGGAGTGTAGCGACAAAGGCGGCGCGCGAGCCGGCCGTGCCGCCGACGATGGCGACGACGACGACATAGAGCATGGCAAATTCAATGTTGTACGAACCGAGCCAGTAATCCGCGCCCGCCACAACGAGGACACTGATCACCCACGTCAAGTGGCCCCATCGACGCAAATTTTGCTCGCGCGGCAGAAACCAATGAAAGAAAAGTAACATGTAGAGCGCCACGCCTAACAAAAAGAGCGTCGCCGTAAACCGCGCGGCGAGCGTTTGCGCTTGAAACTGGATCCAGCCCAACGCAAAAACAAGTAACGCCCACACCAGCCATTCAATCGGTTTGAGGAAGGGTCGCCAATAGATTAAATCATTGCTTTGCGGTCGCATCAAAAGCTCCAAGCACAACTCTAACGTGGAATCAATCTGTGGCGTAACAGCCAGATGCGCTAGCGCATCCCTTGCTAGATGCGGATTGTGCGGGGCGATTATACTACACGGGGAAAATATAACCAAAATCGGAGATTGGAGTACGGCTACCGAAAACCAAAATCATCAACTACAGATTACACAAATTCCACTGACAGACAATATCTTTGCCAGATTGCTTGAAAAAATTTCTTATCACGCATTGCCAAAAAAGACAACAAAAATTCGCGATGATTCGCACAATTCGCGGATGAAAGGAATTTTGGCGAGAGTCTTGATAGCAAGACAACATTGGTGTAAGACGAAAGCTCCACGGCGTATGGGTCGCCGCAAACCAGATGGTTGAGCCATTGCAAGTCGCAAACCAGTTACGCCAAGCGCCAGCGCGCCAAACGTTCCAGCACGGGCACTTGGACGCGCGCAAGGCTCGGCGCGAACGCCAGCGCGAGCAAGCCCCAGGTCGCGCCGAGCAATGCGCCGCCCAGCACATCTGTTGGATAATGCACGCCGACGAACACGCGCGCCAAGCCGATCAGCGCGCCCACTGCGACCCAGAGCCAACGCGAGCGTCCCAGGGAAAACCATAACGCGACGACGAGCGTAAACGCAAGCGTCGTGTGGTCGGAGGGAAATGAGGCATCCGGCGTGTACGGAATCAATTGCGTGACGGTGTGCGCGACAAACGGCCGCGCGCGATAAAACCATTCACCGCTGAAATGCGCGATGAGCAATGCGCCTGCGAGCGCAATCACGGCGTTGATGCTGGCTTGCTGACGCGCGCGGCGGACCGGGGTCGGCGCGGGTAAAAACCACAGCGCGACGAGCAACAGCGGAAAAACCCAAAAGACATCTTCGGCAAAGAACTTGGCCACCACATCTAAAATTTGTGATTGTCCCGCGAGTTGATTGATCGCGAGAAATAAATTCCAATCCCAGGTCATTGATTCTCTCCAGACCGGACAGGTTCGCTTTGCGGAAATCCGTCAGGCCGCTGTGTTACCAATCGAATCGTAAACGTTGTGCCTTGCCCCACGACACTGTGCGCCGCAATCGTGCCGCCTTGCGCGACGACAAGCGCATGCGCGATGGCGAGTCCCAGCCCCGCGCCGCCCGCGTGCGAAGCGTGCGCTTCGTCCACGCGATAAAAGCGTTCAAAGAGATGCGGCAAATGCTCCGTGGCTACGCCAATCCCCGTATCCGTCACCGCGATAATCACATGATGATTTTCGCGTGTAGCCGATAACGTGATGGAGCCGCCCTTGGATGTGAACTTGAGTGCGTTCTCGATCAGGTTGAATAACACATGCAGGAGTTTGTCTTCATCCGCCCACGCCGTCAGCGTTTCATCCGCGCGTTCCAACAACGTAATGCCGCGGTCCTCGGCGAGCGGACGCATTTCTTCGGCGACGGCTTGCAACAAGCGCGCCGCGTTCACCGCGCCGAGTTGCAAGGGCAGTTTGCTCGCATCGGCGCGCGCGAGCATCAGCAAATCGTTTGCCATTTCCGTCAGCCGATCCACGTCCGTGCCGAGTTCACGCAAGACGCGCGCGTACTCGTCTTTGGAGCGCGGGCGATTCAGCGCTACGTCAATCTCGCCGCGCATCACCGTCAACGGCGTGCGGAGTTCGTGCGAGGCATCGGCGGTGAATTGGCGTTCACGGCGAAACGCTTCGTCGAGCCGCGCGAGCATCGCGTCAAACGTGCGCGCCAAGCGACCGACTTCATCGTCAGGCAAATTCAGGTTCAAACGCTGGCTCAGGTCTTGCGCGCTAATGCGTTGCGCCGCGCGCGTGATGCGATCCATCGGCGCGAGCGCGCGTTGCGCGAACCAGAATCCGCCGATGGATGCAAACGCCAGTGTCAGTGGAACGATGACGGCAAGCAAAAGTAACAAGCGTTGCAAGGTGCCGGTCACACTGTCCAGCGATTGCGCAACCTGGATCGCGCCGTAGAACACACGGTTTTCGCTAATCGGGTGCGTGAGGACGCGAAAGGCGTGTCCGTTCACCGTCAACGTTTCAAATGCGGTTTGTCCTTGCCGCGCGGTGCTCAAGTCATTGGGCGTAATCGGCAAATCGGCAAAGCGCGCGGTCGTGTCAGTCACTCCCCCATTTGCGTCGAGCAAGCGCACCAAGTAACCGCGATCACGCACGCCCGCCACATCAGGCGGATCGCCTTCGCTGTTTTGAAAATTGATCTGACCTTGATCGATATTGATCGCGCCCGCGGCTTGTTCAGCGTTCACGCTGAGATTGTCGTCCACTTGTTGATCGAGCGAACGCGCCAGCGTGAAATAGAGCGCGCCGCTAAACAGAATGAGAATCAACGCGAGGAGCGCGACGTAACCCAGGGTCAACCGCGCGCGAATTGTTCCCGCCCTTCGACGCCACGCCCGGCTAGCCATTGGACGCCTCGATTTTATAGCCGACGCCGCGCACGGTTTGAATCAGTTTCGTTTCAAACGGATCGTCCACCTTGCGGCGCAGATAGCGAATGTACACGTCCACCACATTCGACTGCGCGTCGAAATCATAGCCCCACACACCCTCGGCGATTTGCGTGCGCGTGAGCGGTTGCCCGCGATGGCGGAGCAAAAATTCAAGCAGGCGATATTCGCGCGCGCTCAACTCAATGACCTGGTTCGCGCGCGTCAGTTGATGCATCGCCGTGTCGAGCGCCAAATCGCCCACGCGCAATTCCAGCGATTGCGTTTCGGCGGGACGGCGGGCGAGCGCGCGCAGACGCGCCAACAATTCCTTGAACGCAAACGGCTTGACGAGATAATCATCCGCGCCCGCGTCCAAACCGCGCACGCGATCATCCACCGCATCGCGCGCGGTCAACATTAGCACGGGCGTTTTCAGTCCGCGCCGCCGAATTTCCTGGCACACGTTAAACCCGTCGCGGCGCGGCAACATCACGTCGAGAATGATGAGATCATACGCCGCCGCTTCAACAAAATCGAGCGCGGCGTCGCCTTCGTCCGCGACATCCACGACGTAATGTTCTTCTTGCAGACCTTTGCGAATGAACGCGGCAATCCGCGCTTCGTCCTCAACCACCAGTACGCGCATGACTAGTCTCCTCGTGCTTTGCAGGTATTATAGCACGGCTGAATTAAAACGCGATTAAAACCAGAGTCCCCAGCCGCGATGCCAAAGACTGGGTGTCACCTTTACCTGATTCACGCATCTAACTAGTAGACTAACCGATCAACTTTGGAACATCGAGGGAACCAATGAAAATAGCACTCGTGACTGACGATGGCGTGACCATTCATTCGCATTTTGGCCAAGCCCCGCTCTATCAAGTTCTGACCATCGAGAACAATCAGATTGTCGCGCGCGAACAACGCGCCAAGCCGTCGCACCAGCATGGCGCGCACGACGAGCATCACCACCACGGCGCTGGCGGTGACACGCACGCACAAGGCATGGCGGACGTGATCGCCGATTGCCAGATCGTGATCGCACGGGGGATGGGTCAACCCGCGTTTAACGCGCTGGAAACGGCAGGGATTCAGCCCATTCTGACGGACAAACAAACAATTGATGACGCGGCGCACGCCTATCTGCGCGGCGAGTTGACGCACCGCGTCGAACGCGTGCATCGTTAAGCCGATGTAACCTTTTGACAAGCCGTGCATCTAAACCAATAGATCGATAAAAATCGGAGGAGGATTCATCATGAGTGGCTTGATTAATTTTATGCAAGGAACCTGGGGCCGAATTGCGCGCGTGGTGTTAGGCGTGGTTTTGATTTATGTCGGCATGGTCTCGATGGGCGGCACGACCGCCGGAATTATCGTCGCGGTCATTGGCTTGGTGCCGATTGTGATGGGCGTGTGGGGCCCGTGCCTGCTCGGGTTTGTGTTCAAATCGGGCAAGGGTGCCTAGTTCAAAAAAACCCAAGGCAAACTGCGTTTGGTTGTGTCCATCCGCCCAATCTCCAAACCAGATTGGGCGTTTCTTTGAAAGGATGTGAGCATGGGACGACGCCATAGCCCGGGGAGCGCGCGAACCAATTCACCTTCGTTAGTCATGTGGATTGGCATTGCGATTGTCACCGTCATTTTAATCGGCACGTTTGCGATCAGTGGATTCGCAGGTGCTTCCGTTGCAAAAAAAGGCAGTACGGTAGATTTTGCGTTGAACGATTTTGCGGGCAAGAATATCAAGCTCAGCGATTATCGCGGCAAGCCGGTCCTGGTGAATCTGTGGGCGTCGTGGTGTCCGCCGTGCCGCGCCGAAATGCCTGATCTGATCAATTATTACAATTCGCATCAGACGCAGGGATTGGTTCTGCTCGCCATCAATTCCGAAGACACTGCCGATCCCGCGCAACAGTTTGTCCGCGAGAAACAAATGCCCTTTCCGGTTTTATTTGATCCCGCCGGACAAATCTCCAAGGTGTTTGGTTCGAACGGTTTGCCCAGCACGTATCTGATCGATCGGAGCGGCAACTTGCGCTTTTCGTGGACCGGTCAAATTTCACCGGCGGTGCTCGATCAACAAGTCACGCCGTTGTTAACCCAATGAAAATCATCTATTATAAATCACTCATTTGTCCGCGCTGTATTCCAACCAATCGCTTGCTCACGCGCGTACGCCAAGAACATCCCGAAATTGAAATCGAAGAAATTGAAGTGTTGACGAATTTGCCGCGCGCCGTGCGCGATGGCGTGATGACGTTACCCACGCTGATCATCGGCGCGCAACGGTATCATCACGCGCCGCCGCTCGCCGAGTTGATAGCGGCGGTCAACACCGAACCGCCACCACTCGCCGCGGCAACGGCATAGCTAGCAAAAACGAGAACACCGGTTGCGGCGTTCTCGTTTTTCGATCGCGCCAGCGGCGCGAACTCAACCATGAATTGCGGGCAGAAAAACGGTTGGGTCACTGACCAACAACGGGCTCTGGCTCTTAAAGACTTCGGCATAGGCGACGCCAAACAAGCGCCCCATGTGCGCGTCTTCC
>JBBIUF010000102.1:0-12728 GCA_037440365.1 Chloroflexota bacterium | reverse complement strand
ATTGACGACTTGGCGCGTGAGTTGATTCGGCTGAGCGGTTTGGAAGTGGGGCGCGATATTGATATTCAATACACGGGTTTGCGCCCGGGCGAGAAATTGTTCGAGGAATTGTTTCTCGGCGGCGAGAATTATGCGCGCACCCAGCATCACAAAATTTTTGCGGCGCAAACCTTGGCGCGCCCTATTGCCGCCTTGGATGAATTGATTGAGGCGGCGCAGGCGGGCGATTTGGCGCGCGTCCGCGAATTCTTGCGCCTGTTGGTGCCAGAATATAATGGACAGGTGATGTCGGCGAGTACGGATCCTACGATTGCGGTTGGTGAATCATCAACGCAAGGCGCGAATTTGATGCAAACTTGATTCGCGGATCACGTTTGAGTTTATATTTTACCAACGAGCGCACGCGCAAGATGAGCCAGCCGTGTCTGGAGTGTGGCTTGCCCGTAGCGGCGTGTGAGCCATTCTGCTTCGGGGAACAAGGTTCGATAGAGCAAACGCGCCAGGTCTTGCCCGCGATCCACTAGGACGAGTTGAAGGAGAAAACGTAAACGGGTGCTTTTGCGACTGTGCTTGCTAAAAATGGTTTGTTGATTGACAAACCAGCCGAGTGCATATCGGCGGAGCGGATTGGCGCCTAGTTGCTTGATTGCTGGTTGCGCGGCAGGTAGACCGAGTAACGTATCCGCCAGATTTAAGACGAGACCTGCTAGAGTGGCAATGCGCCATTCCCGCGCGCGCGCGACGACTTGGTCCCAATCGGTGATTTGCGGAGCCAGGAGTAGAATGTCGACGCAAGTGCGGATAACGGGCTCGGTCATCGAGTGATTGATGGCCAGATGGGTCACTAATTGGAGCAGCGCATCCGTTGGCTCAAGAATCCACCCAGGTTGTCCAACGATAGTTGCGGGAACTATTCGTGCGCGGATGTCGGCTGGGTTGATATTTGCGACACGATGCAACCATTCTCCCGCAAAGACACCATAGTGGAGTTCGACGAGACCTTGTCCGCGCGCTGTGCCAAAGAATTGAATTTCGCCTTGCCGGGTGACTTGCCACGTGGTCGGACGGTCGGGTTTTTCGCGTTGAGCATAGCCGAGTTGTTCGAGCGCGCGCCAAGCGGCGGGCATGTGCTCTGCGCCGATCCATAGATCGATATCGCCCATCACGCGCAATGCGGCATTCGGATAGATGGTGTATGCGAACGCTGCGCCTTTGAAAAGGATTGGCTGAATCCCGGCGACGTTCAACGTTTGCAACAAGCGCCCGAGTTCTTGATCCCTGGGGATACTGCGCGCTGTGTCCATAATATAATGTTGGCGCAAGATTTGCTTTAGCGCAATCGGAACGGGGAATGAGTCTGGCTGATTATTCAGTCGCCAATAGAGAAAACTAGTCAAGTGGTGGCGTTGCGAAAGCTCAACGACTAACTCACAATCGGCTGGCGCAAGTTGTGAGCCGGTTTCGAGTATTGCTTGATCTGTATGGTTGCCTAGACAGGCAAGCCACCATGCGATCGGAGCCAACATACCTACTCCTGGGCGGATAAATTTACCTGCTCTTTGTATGCCAAAATTTTGATTCGTGCAAGTTGCTGTCAATGGGTTGGTTAATCTTGAATTGAAAGAGCGCGTAGCTTGCAAGTCTCGGATCTGGTTTGTGCTATAATCTCACGGCATTGATTCTGCGGCTGGAGTGACTGCGATGCGATTAAAACAATGGACGCGCTGGACTTGGCTCGTGGTTGCCTTGCTTGGGTTGGGCGGAGGATATTGGGCGAGCGGAATGCCGCCCGCCGTTTCCGCGCAAACCGTGCCGACACGGGTGCGCCCGACGGATGTGCCGCCGCCGACAGTACCTCAACCTACCAGCCAACCGCCCGCGCCGACCTCTGTCGCCAAAGACACGGCCGTGCCGCCTGAACCCAATCCAACCCAGGTCTCTGCATCGCCGACCGCAACGCTACTGCCGGGAATGCCATTGGTGACGGCAACTTTTTCGCCAACGCCTGCGCCATCCACGCTCACACCATCGCCCGCCGCGCCGACGGTTGCGCGCACCGCCGCACCGCCGCCAACCCAAGTCGTGTTGAATACGCTGGTGCCTTCCGCTTCGCCGACAGCCTCACCGATGCCGCCTGTGCCAACGCAAACGCCGCTTGCCCAAGCCACTCCCGCCGCGCCGATTCGCGCTGTGCCGACAGCGCCACCAAGCACGGCAGGCGCTTGGCTCGCGCCGGGCGCGTTCGGATTGGGCGCCTTGCTTGTGCTTGGCGGCGCGCTAGTCTGGTTGCGCCGTCGCAATCCGTAGAGCTCACAAAAATTTTTACGTGGACCACTCGATGACCCAGATGTTAGCCGCTGTCCGGCGGACAGCGGCTTTTTTTGACCGGTGGGATTGGCTCTGGCTAATGCTTGCCGCGCCACTCTTGTTATTCCCCTCGGCGACGCGCACCCCGGCATTGTTGATCGTGCCGATCGTGTGGCTGATCGCGCTTGTTGCCGGACGTCCCTTGGTGACGCGCACGCCGTTCAACTTGAGCGTGTTATTGCTTTTGGCGATGGTGCTGGTCAGCGAATGGGCAACGTATGATCTCGCACAGAGTCTGCCGAAAATTGCCGGGCTGGTGCTCGGTGTCGGCATTTTGTTTGCGATGGCGCGCGCGGGGCAGACCCGGCGCGGTTGGTGGCTAGGCGTTGGACTCGTGTTTGCGGTGACGCTGGGCATGTGCGCGCTGGCTTTGTTGGGCGGGCAATGGAGCGCCAAGCTCGCGTTGTTTGCGCCGATTATTGCGCGCTTGCCGGCGCGGCTGGCGATTTTACCCGGAACGGAAAACGGATTTTCGGTCAATGAACTGGCGGGCGCGTTGGTATGGACCTTGCCGCTTTGGATCAATCTCGCTGTGTGGGCGTGGCTCAAACGAATGCGCTGGCAAAGTGGATTGCTTTTGATCGGCGCGGGCTTGGTCGGCGCGACCCTGGTGCTCACGCAGTCGCGCGGCGGCTATCTCGGTTTTGGATTCGGCGAACTCGTCGTGTTGCTGATCGCGTTGCCGCGCCGGGCGCGCCGGGTCTTGATCGGCGCGCTGGCTGTGTTGCTCGTCGTAGGCGCGGGTATCGCCGTCACCCAGCCGGATTGGCTGGCAAGCATTGTCCTGGGCGGAAATGGCGCCGCCGCAACGGATGCCGTCGCCGTGATCGAATCGGCAAACGGACGGATCGAAGTCTGGTCGCGCGCGATCTATGGGATTCAGGATTTTCCCTTTACCGGGATGGGTCTGAATACGTTTCGGCGGGTCGTGACGGTGTTGTATCCGTTTTTTCTGATTGCGCCCGACGTGGACATTGCGCACGCGCATAACGAATTTTTGCAAGCCGCGCTCGACCTGGGAATTCCTGGCTTGATTGCGTTCCTCGCGCTCTACGTGGCGGCGTTCGCCATGCTGATGCGCATCGGACGCAACGCGGCGCAGACCCAGGACGGTTTGTGGCAACGCGCGGTGGCGCTAGGGCTTGCCGGTGGCTTGCTCGCGCACATTGGCTATGGGATGACGGATGCGGTCACGCTCGGCGCGAAACCGGGATTAATTTTCTGGCTGATGCTCGGTTTGATTGCGGCGTTATATGCCCAGCAATGCGCAACGGGGCATCGTAACCACGAATCACACAAAGCATCACAAAGCAAATGATTCGTGTGATTCACAACTAATTTTCAAGCGTTGTTCATCGCTGTTGGCGCGCCAGCGGTCGGACGAAAATGGAAACCACGAGTCTCACGAACGCTCCGCGTCACGAATGTTTTTATTCGTGTCCATTCGTGGTTTGTCAAGGGAGAACGCAGGTGATTGACTGGATTGGCGTGGCCATTGCGGCGACCTGGATCGGCGGCTTGGCAGTCATGCTCGCCGTGCTGGGTTTCGCGCGCACAGAAAACCCAAAATCCATTCGGCAGGCGTTGCGCGCGCCACGCTTGCGCTGGAGTATGATCGGCGGCGCGTTGCTGTTTGCCTTGGGCATGGGCTTGTCTGCTGTGAGCGGATGGGAAAAAATCGGCTGGGTGGTTGTGATGATTTTGTTAGTGTGGGAAGGCGTGTCGGCGCGCCGGACGAAAGCGGGCTAATGTGGCGGATGCGCTAGCCATTGTGTTTTGGCTTTCGGCGGGTTTGGTCGTCTATACCTTTGCGGGGTATGGCGTTTTGATGACGTTGCTCGCGCGCGTGGTGCGCCGCCCGGTTCAGCGCGCGGCAATCACGCCCCGCGTGTCGCTGATCGTATCCGCATACAACGAAGCGCGCATCATTGCCGAAAAAATCGAAAACTGTCTCGCGCTCGATTATCCGCGCGCGCAATTTGAAATCATGATCGCCGCGGATGGCTCGGATGATCGCACCAGCGCGATTGCGCAAACGTATGCGGCGCAGGGTGTGCGCGTGTTGCATCAACCGGCGCGGCGCGGCAAAATCGCGGCGATGAATCGCGTTGCCCCTATGGCGGCGGGCGAGATTCTGATCTTCTCCGACGCGGACGCGTTCCTCGAGCCGCACGCGATCCGCGCCTTGGTCGAAAATTTTGCCGATCCCCAGGTCGCGTGCGTCGGCGGCGTCAAGCGCATTCGGCGCGCTGCGAGCGTGCAAGCGCAAGGCGAAGGCGCCTACTGGCGCTATGAAGCATACCTCAAGCAACTTGATTCGCAGGTGGGGACGGCGATTGGCGCGATTGGCGAGCTGTTTGCCATTCGGCGCGAGTTGTACCGCAACTTGGACGATGATCTGCTGATTGAAGATTTTGTATTGGCGATGCGGCTCGTCGCGCAGGGCTGGCGCGTGGTGTACGAACCGCGCGCCGTAACGTGGCAAGCCGCGTCGCCATCGCTGGCGGGTGAATGGCAACGGCGCGTGCGGATGGCGGCGGGCGGCTTTCAAGCGATTGGGCGGTTGCGCGAGATGCTTGATCCGCGGCGCGGTTTGCCGATGGTGCAATATGTGTCGCACAAGGTTCTGCGCTGGCTGTCGCCGTTCTTTATGCTGAGCGCGTTCGGCGCGAACCTGGGTTTGTTGACCCAGCCTGGGTATGCCCAGCTATTCGTGGCACAGAGCGCGTTTTACGCGCTCGCGTTGGTTGGCTGGCTCGCGCAACGGGTGGGCGTGGACTGGTTGCCTCTGCAAATTCCATTTTATTTTTGCTTTGCGAACGCGACGAGTCTGGCGGGCTTTTGGCGTTTTGTGACCAAAGCGCAACCGGTGACCTGGGTCAAAGTGCGATGAGTCAGATAAGCCGACGACGAAAAATAAGTTGCGCCTGCCTTGGGACTGCCTTGGCATTATGCGTCTGGCTGGGCGCGATCACAACCCAGGTTGTGTCTCTGCGCGCGCGCGCCGAGCGACTGCAAACGCTGGCCGCCAATCCGAAACAAATGCAACTTGCGCAAGTTACCCAAGACATTCACGGTGCGCGCGGCGAAGTGACCGCGTTGCGGTTTGAACTGGCACCGGTACTCTGGCTGGCGGCGTGGCTCAATCCTGACGCCAACGCGATTAAAGCGCTGGCGGATGCCGGGACCGAAGCGCTGAGCGCGGCGGACGAAACCTTGACCGCGCTTGATCCCGCGCTCGGCGATTTTTCGACCGCGTCGCTATCGCTCGCGTCACTACCGCGTGTACTGGACGCGCTCGCGAACGCGCAACCGGCATTGCTCGGCGCAAACGCGCGTTTGGATCGCGCCCACGACGCGGTGGCGCAGATTGATCGCACTGCGCTGTCGCCGCGCGTGGCGGGCTGGGTCGCGCAAGCGGACCAGTATGTCGAGTTGGCGCGGCAGGCGCTCGGCGCGGCGCAGATCGCGCCAACGATGCTGGGGCAGACGGGCGCGCGGACCTATATCGTGCTGGTGCAAAATTCGGATGAACTGCGTCCGACCGGCGGCTTTATCAGTAGTTATGGGCGCGTGGTGATCGAGCATGGGCAGGTGATCACGCAAACATTTCAGGACAGTTACACGGTGGATAATTTCGCGCGCGATTATCCCGATCCGCCCAAGCCGCTGTTTGATTACATGGCGTCGGAGCAATGGGTGTTCCGCGATGCGAATTGGTCGCCCGATTTTCCGACGACGGCGCGCGATGCGATGCGGCTGTACCAAATCGGCAAGCCGGAGCAGGTGGACGGCGTAATCGCGCTCAACTTGAAAGCCGTGTTGATGCTCATGCCCGCGCTCGAACCGCTCACGGTGGACCATATCGCCGAGCCGGTGACACGCGCGAACGCGGCGCAATTATTCCAAGAGGCATGGAATCCCGCGCTCGGCGCGACGACGCCCCAGGATAATGTGGCCTGGATTTATGCGCGCAAGCAGTTTGTCGGCGCGGCGGCGCGCGCGGCGATGAGCCGGTTGCAAACGGGCAAGGTGAACTGGGTTGCGTTAGGGCGGGGCGCGCTGGACGCATTGCGACAACGGCAGATCGCGGTGTATGCGCCGGACGCGCAAGCTGGGTTGCAACGCATCGGCTGGGATGGCGCGGTGCGGAACGTGCCGGGCGACTATTTGATGATTGTGGACGCTAATATCGGATTTGCCAAAGTCAATCCGCTCGTGGATGAGCGCGCGGACTATGCTGTGACACTGGACGCGCATGGCGCGGCGCGCGCGCGCGTCACGCTCAATTACACGCATCGCGGGACGCAACCTGGGATCGCCTGCACGATGTATGTTGCATACGATCTCAACATTACCTACGACAAAATGATGAATCGGTGTTACTATGACTATGTGCGTGTCCTGGCGCCGCAAGGCAGTCAACTGATCACCGCGACCGCGCACCTGACGCCCGGAAAATATCTGGTGCGAAACAAAACGGCGGACGGGCGCGCGGAAACCTTGGCGGCGGAAGCGGGGCGCGCGGCGTTTGGACAATTTTTCGTCGTCGAGTATGGCAAGACACTACAGACCCAGTTTGAGTATACTGTGCCGACGGTGGTGACGACGAACCAGGGTCAAGCGCGGTACATGCTGACGTTGCAAAAGCAACCAGGGACGGATGCACTGCCAGTGCATGTTACGGTGACCTTGCCATCTGGCGCGCGCTTTATTTCCGCAATGCCAATACCGGCGACGCAAGCGAATGGCGTGGCGCAATTTGATCTCGTGCTGGATACCGACCAGCAGATTCAAATGATCTATGCGCCAGGAAACTAGGGCGCGCGATCGGCGTGTGTCCCGCCGTGTTGCCGCCGCAATTTTTGGCGCGACGTTTGCGGTCTATCTCCGCACACTCGCGCCGAGCATCACGTGGCGCAACCAGGGCGCGGATAGCGGCGATCTGGTCACAGCCGCGCTCACGGGCGGCGTGCCGCACCCGCCGGGTTATCCGCTCTACACCACGCTCGCGCAATTTGCCGCCGCGATCCCAATTGGCGCAAGTGCTTTTCGCGTGAATGTTTTGTCGGCCGGGTGTGCCGCGCTTGCGGCTGTCGCGGTGTTTTGGATCGCGCGTGCGCTAATCTTTCGCTCAACGTGGCGCGTTGGCATTGCCGCCGCGTGTGCGGGCGCGTTTGCCTTTTCACCGCGGCTGTGGTCGCAAGCGACGATTGCCGAAGTGTATGCGCTCAATGCGTTGTTGACTGCCGCCATTCTTGGCGGCATTTTGTTTTGGCGCGAATCGCCGTGCGCGCGCTGGCTCGCCGCGCTCGCGTTCGGACTCGGGCTCGCGCATCATCCGACGATTGTTTTGCTCGCGCCCGGCGCAATGCTTTTGTTGTGGCGACGGGTAACCTGGCGCGCGGGACTGGGCGCGTTGGCGCTTGCGCTCGCAATTGCGCTTGCGCTCGATCTCACGCTGATTCTGCGCGCCGCAAGTGATCCGCCGATCAACTGGGGTGATCCGCGCACGCTCGACCGGTGGGCGTGGGTGATTAGCGGCGCGCTCTATCGCAATTTTATTTTCGGCGTGCCGATTGCGGATTATCCCGCGCGTGTGCTTTTCATCGCGCAATCGTTCCTCGATCAATTCGGTGTGCTGGGCATGGGTTTGGCGTTGTTCGGCGCGTTCACGCTGGCGCGGCGCGCGCGCCGGGTTGGGCTGGCATTCGGCGCAACGTTTCTAGCGTATGGCGGGTTTACGCTCGGCTATGCTTCAACCGATGCGTTGGTGTATCTCATTCCGGCAGACCTGGTCATGGCATTGTGGATTGCGGTTGGGTGCGGCGCGCTTGCCGAAGCGCTGATTCCACACGGGCGCTGGGTCGCGCTCATGTTAGGCGTGTTGATCTCGAGTCTGCCGCTCGGCAACCTGGCTGGAAATTTTGCCGCGCTCGATCTGAGCAACGATCAAACCGCGCGCGAGTATGGACGCGCCGTATTTGCCACGCTTCCGCCGGACGCGCTCATCGTCGCCGATCACGATCCGTACGTTTTTGCGCTTGGGTATGCGCGCTATGTTGAACAACCCAACTCGCGCGCACTGATCGTGGTGCCGGGTTTGCTCGCATTCGATTGGTACCGCGCGCAATTGCAACGCCAGTATCCCGCTTGGATTTTCCCCGCGTGGACGAATAACGGCGCGGATGATTTTCTCGCGGCGCTGGTGAGGGCAAACCTGGCGCGGTATCCGCTCTATTGGGCTGAGCCGGACGCGGCAATGGAGCGGCGGCTGGTTTTTCAGCCTGTCGGAAACTTGAACCAGGTGGTTGGCGTGCGGCATTGAAAGGTTTAAATTTTTCTTGCTTTGCGACCTGGCTTGTGTTAAAATCCTGCCATGCACGAACGGCGCGTTAGGTTACCCAAGATGCACGTTGCAGATCGATCGCTAGATTGCTTTGTCCCGGGATCCTGGTTTGCGGAGAGAGCTAGTGAAAAGCCGATGGTGGTTTATCGTTCTTGTTGGGGTGTGGCTAGGCGCGGGGTTGTGGGTGGGCGCGGTTCCGGCAAGCGCGGCAACGTGTACGTGGACTGGGGCAGGGAGTACGGATTGGGCGACGCCAGGAAACTGGGATGCTGGGTGCGGCGGCGGTGTGCCGGGGTCGGGCGACACGGTCATCATTGGCGCGGCATCCAATAATCCGGTGGTGTCGGCAAACGTCACAGTGAACACCGTCCAAATTCAAAATGGCGGTGTGTTGCTGTATTCGGCGGGGAGCGGCGTAACGTTCAATATTACCATGTTTACGATTGCCGATGGCGGCAAGTACATTCACAATCGCGCGGCGGTTGTGCCGTTGAGCCCAAGCGGACGCTCCTTTAGCACAAATAGCACGGTTGAAATTCAGCAATACTCGTCGTCGGCAGGCGCGCTTCCGGCGTTTGGCAACTTGATTGTCAATACAACCCTTACGCCGCAATTGGGCGGGTATCTTGCGACCGTAAACGGCAACTTGATCAAACAAGGCACAGGTGAACTGCGTTTGGCAAAGACCGAAGCGGTGACCTTGACGATTGGCGGCAACCTTGATGTGCAGGGTGGCATACTGACGATTCAGAGTAGCACGGTGACGGCAACCTCGGCGATCACGGTGAATGGTAATGTGACTGTCGCGGCCGGCGCGCAATGGGTGCGCGGCGCGAGTGCGACGGGCGGGCTTGATTTCAACGTGGCTGGACAATGGACGAATGATGGAACATTTTCGGCGGGGAATAGTGTCGTTGACTTCAATGGGGTTGTGGGTCAAACGATCAATGGCGCATCTCCGCTCATTGTCACTACGCTCGCAATCAATAACGCGGCGGGCGTAACGGCGACCAAGCCGATCACGGTGAGCGGCACGCTGAATCTGGTGAGCGGCGATCTCACGGTCACGGGAAATACTCTGACGCTGAGCGGCGCAGTGATCGGCGCGCACGATGTGGTGGGGACGGTGCGGCGCGCGAATCCTGCAACTGGCGTGCCGCTCGCATTCAACAACGCGAGCACGGTCATTACATTTACGACCGCGCCGAGTCAAATGGATGTGGCGTTGACCAAGTCCGCGCCGTCGTATCTGACGCGCGCAGTGAACCGCTATTACACCTTGACGCCAAGCGGCGCGACGGCGGCGGATGTGCAGTTGGCGTACCGCGCAAGTGAAATCCCTGTCACGATCACGGATGAGAGTAAATTGCGTTTGTGGCGTTATGACACGGGGCAAAGCAAATGGATTTTGCAAGGCGGGGTAGCGGACGTGGCGAATCACTGGGTTACGTTGCCGGGCGTCGCGCAGTTTTCCGATTGGGCGATTACGGACAGTGGCGCGGGCAGTCCCACGGCGGTGACGCTTGAAACCATGACCGCGTGGCAATCGTCCGATAGCATACAGAACGGGATTGTTGGGTTGGGGTGGTTGGGATTGCTTGCGATTGGTGCATTCTGTATATTGGCAATGTCAGGTGTGCCACGGAACAACACAGACACACACCGAAAAAAGAAGGTTCTCTGAAACGCTTCGCGTGTTTCGGTGACCGAAAAAATGTGACGTCGTCAAACGACCTGGTTCGATATGTGCGGTGCACCATTTGATTGGTTGGTTCGCGCGGGCAGATGAATTGACCCGCGCGTTTTTTTGACGCCCAGTCTGAATTCCGATATAATGAGAGCAAATTCTCTTTACACATAGGTCTGGATGAATCTAACCATTCGCATTGCTGACATTGTTGTAACACTCGATGTCTCTGCATGTGATCCCGCTGTGGCAAAATCGTTTGCTCAGTATTATGCCGCGTTCACCATCCCGCCTGAACCCCCCGCTGTGCTGGTTCGTTTACGCTCCGAGCCTGGTCCCGATTATATCCCGGTCAATCTTGCATCGACCTGGGTTGTGCGCACGACGCACCAGGATGGCTATATTTCATTTGAATCATACAAGGAAAAAGGCTGGGCGGATTTGCGCATCGGTCAAGGTGAATTGATTTTACGCGAACACGGCGACCCCGAAAATTACCTGCGCGTTCTATACGCTTGGTTATGCTTGCAACACAACTCGCTCTTGATTCACGCTAGCGGCGTGGTGCGCGATCAACGCGGTTATGTTTTTTTTGGCGCGTCGGGGAGCGGCAAGACGACGATCACGCGGTTGTCAGACGATGGCGCGACGTTGATTCTCAGTGACGATTTAGTGATTGTAAAAAAACGCGGCGAAACATTTTGGGCGTGTGGCGTGCCGTTTCGCGGAGAGATGATGGAAGCGCCACGGACGAATGCGGATGCGCCGCTCGTTGGGCTGTTTACGTTGGTGAAAGCATCCGCGCATCGCATCGAGCCAGTGCCGACGGCGGAAGCGGTGGGACGGTTGGCGGCGTGCATTCCGTTTGTCATGGCGCAAGCCGCGAATGCCGCGCGCGTCGTCCAGGTTAGTCAAGATTTGGTGGCGCATGTGCCGATGCAACGATTGTATTTTCGCAAAGATGCGGGTTTGTGGGAGGTGATCCGTGGAGTTGAATCAAATTCCATTCGCAAGTGACCAGGTTGCCGCGCGGGTGGTGGATGGTTCGGCGGTAATTGTGCTCGCCGATTCGGGCCAAGTCAATATTTTGAATGGTGTGGGAACGCGCGTGTGGGAATTGGCGAATGGCTCGCGGACCATCGCGCAAATTTGCGCAGCAATTCAAACCGAATACGCCGTCACGGTGGAGCAAGCCCAGCGCGATGTCACGACGTTTGTCCAATCGCTCGTAGACGCGGGCGCGTTGGCATTGCGGGCGGACCCAAAAGTTTAGGTTGAATCTAAGCGAATCTATTGACAATCCTGTGAATTTAACGATAATGGGATGGAGTTGTATTTGTTTTATCGAACGGTGACGGAGCCGTTCAGCATCTCCGTGTTCATGGCGGACAAGGAGTTTACCATGTCAGTCGAAGGTCCTGCGCTCGAACCAGAGAGCGCGAATCTATATAACCAAATGATTGCTGGGACGCAAAAGCGGCATCGTTTATTGGGTGTGCATTGGGAGTTGACCTACCGGTGTAATGAGAAATGCGCCCATTGTTACCTCGATGTGTTTGCGCCCAATGCGGTGGTGCCAGGCGAGTTGACGACCGCTGAATGTTTCCGCATCCTAGACGAGTTGGCGGAACTGGGCGTCATGAACCTCACGTTTTCTGGCGGAGAGATTTTTGCGCGGCACGATTTTTTTGAGATTGCCGAATATGCACACGCGAAAAAATTTCTCCTGCGTTTCTACACCAACGGAATTTTGATCAAATCGGCGATGGCGGATCGCATTGCGGCACTGCATCCCTATGCGGTTGAGCTTTCACTGTATAGTGTGAACGCCGAGACGCATGATCACATTACGCGCGTATCACGATCCTGGGAATTGACCACGCAGGCATTTCGGCTCTTGCATGCGCGCGGCGTGCGCACGGTGATGAAAGTGCCGTTGATGCGGGAGAATGTGCGTGAGTTTGATGCGCTCAACGCCTTGGCGAATGAACTGGGCGCGCAATTCAAATACGATCCGACGATTACACCCAAAGATTCGGGCGCGCTCGATCCGCTGACGCATCGCATCACGTATGACGATCTCGTGTGGCTGTTCCGCAAGCAAATCGATCCGGCGTTGTGGGTGAACCGAGTCGTGACGCCTGAATCGCCTACCTGCGGGATTGCGCTAAACGCCTTGTCGATCGATCCGTATGGCAATGTGGTGCCGTGTCTCCAAACGCGAGCGATGGCGGGCAATGTGCGCACCCAGTCCCTGCGCGACATTTGGGAAACTTCGCCGGTATGGCGCGACCTGAGTCGCTTGACGATTAGTGAATTGCCCGT
>JBBIUF010000101.1:0-12743 GCA_037440365.1 Chloroflexota bacterium | reverse complement strand
CGAATCGCATTCCAATCACGGTGATCGCCTTCCTTCCAAACGCCCAGCGCCACGCTCATCCGAAATTTCAGCCGATCACCCCACGACGATAATTTGCTAATGTCGAGCGCGCCCGCAAATTGACCTTCGCGCACGGGTTTGACCAGCGCGCGCACAGGTTGCGCCAAGTCTACTACAAAATCACGGTACTTTTCTCCGTTCGGCATCGCCAGCGTCATGCAGACCAAAAACGTGGCGAATGGTTTGCGCGCCAACGTCGCTTGATGCGTCCGCACAAATTGCATCGCCTCGGGCAACCACTTGCGATCACGGATCGCGCTCCCCGCCACCACCGCACCGTACGAATCTAGATCGTTTACCGCTTGCATTGGCAGAACATCCACCTGCGCGCCGCCTTCGGCTAGAGTTTTGCCAATCGCTTCGGCAACCCCAGCTGTCGATCCGGTTTTACTTGCATACGTGACCAAAATTTTACCGCTCATTTTAATTTACCTTATCGCCTTTTCTACCCACGTATCACGTATCAGGTTTTACGTTGATACACCTCGTCCATTGATCCCTGCAAATCATTCAACTGCGAAATCTGCTCTGCAATGTCACTCTGCAATCGTTGCGATCGACTATCCTCAATATCATCTTTTGAGTGAATCAACATCAACTGCGAATAGACCGTGCCCAACGCCGTGAGCGTCGCGTCGAGTTGCAAATCGGCGTTTTCCATCGTGTTCGTCAATTTTTCAATATTCGCCAATTGTTCTTTTTTGGAATCGAGCGTGCGCTGCGCTTGCGCGCGCACTGTCGCATCATGCTCGCGTTGCACGCGCGTCGTCAAGTCGGCGATTTCGCGCGGCGTGGCGGCGGCATCCTGTTTGATCACCGTGTCACTCTCGAACGCATCGAGCCGTTGCGCCAGGCGAAAAATTTGCGCGATCCAATCCGAAATGCCCGCCGTGGACGATTGCAAGTGATCGCGCAAGATCCCAGCTTCGCTTTTGCGAATCATCTCTTCGATGCGCGTGCGATAGTCGAGCGCGCGTTCGACCAGAGCGCGATACTTTTGGCTCTTGATCGCCCCAGGATTAAATTCCTGCCGAAACATATCGGCGACCACTTGCGCACCGGTGTTCACATCGCCGATGCTACTCCAAATGATCAATAACTCGGCGACCAAGCCGATCACGAGCCAGTACCACCACTGGAACCACTCAAACGGACGCGGGACAAAATACGCAAGCAGAATTGTAAACGCGATGGTTGCCGCGCTCTCCCAGCGAAAAATTGCATATGCGAGAATGGCGGACCAGGCGCGGTTTCTAATGTCGGGTGACTTCATAATTTTCAGCAGAGGAGCAAGGGTGCAGAGGCGCAGAGGAGACGCTCCCTTGCTCCTCCGCTCCAATGCACCTCTGCATCAATCAACTACTTGGTTTCGTCTTTCTTTTCCGCTTTCATACTTGCCTTGATTTGTTCACGCAAGGCTTCGGCTTCCGGCGAGCGTTGCGCATCCTGGGTCGCCGAGACGCCCATGCGTTCCGACAGCAAGAGCGTGAGCAAACCTTCCATCACATTCCCACTGCCGCCTTGCTTGTCGTCGCCGCCGCTGATCAACACACGCGGCACCACATCCACGCCCGATTGTTGAATTGCTTCGGCGAAACGATTGAGCACGGTCTGGGTAACTTGGTATTGCGGTCCGCCATATGCGCGCACTTGTTCTTCAATCGCCAACGCTTGCGCGATACCGATGCGCGCCACCTTTTCCGATTCCGCTTCGGCGAGCGTACGAATCTGCGCCGCTTGTTGCACCGCGCGTTGATATTCGGCTTTACCCTGGTTCGATTGAACCGTGATGCTCAACTCGGACTCGGTAATGTGCTGTTGCATTTGCGCGCGTGATTGCGCCTCGCGCAACTCACGTTCCTTGACCGCGGCCGTCTCTTGCCGCGCATACGTCTCAACCTGTTCGGTCGCCACTTGGCGCGAACGCAACTGGGTCAAGATCGTTTCGATCTGTTGATCGCCCGCCAATGAAGTCGGCGTGCCGATCAGCACTTCTTCCAGTTCGAGATTATAGTGCAAAAACTTGTCCTTCATTTCTTGACTGGCAATTTGTTGAATCACACTCCGCTCTTGCAAGAGTTGAATCAACGTGCGCGTCTGCCCAATGTTCTTGAAATACGCCGACACCATCGGATCGAGCGTTTGCTCGACGAGCCGTTTAATATCGCCAAAGCGTTGAATGACCAACGGCGCTTTTTGATAATCAATATGAATCACCACCGACAACGGCAGTGATGGCTCGAACGCGTCTTTGGTAATGAGCGACACTTCCGACAAGTTTTCGTCGAGCCGGTGCGAGCCAACCTCATTCCGAATCCATTTCAGAATAATGTTCGTCGTCGGCACAATAATCACTTTGCCGGCGTACGTGTTGAACGCGTACTTGCCCGGCATCAACGCCTCGCTCCACACACCACGTTTGCCCTTTTCCACCATCTCGCCGTGCCGGTATTCCTTGCCGGACAAGTCCTCGCCTTGTTCACCGGTATACGACACGACGACGCCCACCGTGCCCACTTCGACAATCGTCTTTTTGATCATTTCGACCGTCGCAAAGAAACGATTGATATAGTACGTGCCTTCGACGAGCACTTGGAGCTGGCGCCCACGTGATCCGCCCGCCGTCAAAAATTTATCGGCGTCTTGGAAATTGTTGTGATAGGTATCGGTGTTCGCCACCGTCGTACCCACAATTGACGCGATGATTTCGCCTTGCGCCAGCGACGGACCATCATGCACCGTGACGATGCCGACATTATCATCCGTGTCTTTGATCACGATCGGACGGAAACCGTTCCGTTCGGCAATGACATCTGCCATTTTGCGAATCGTCTCGGCTTCGTCGCGGTTGAGCGGCAAAGAAAAGACGCGCTCTTCAGTGATGACAACGAACTGCAACAAGTTGATCGCATACGTGCCTTCACGCAAAATGCGGCGTTGCGGACCGCGCTGACCCCCATTCGCGAGGAATGCTTCCACATCTTGAAAATCACTAACCGTCAAGTTCGACGCCAGCACCTGGGTCGCATCGAGTTGCTTGCCGTCACGCGCAAACACGTAACCGATCTTGCCCTGGGTGATCGTGACTAACGGCATCACGTGAACGGCATACTGAATCGGCATCAAGTAATGCAAGCCACCGCGCAACACATTCGGCTGAAAGCCCGCTTCACCGGCGAGCGCGATAAACCCAGCTTTAATCGAACCTTTGCCGCTCACTCTTTTTTCGACGATGCCGATCCGATTGTTTGGGATAAAGCGAAATCCCGAAAGCGCGATCAATACGGCAACAATGACCAGCACGACGAGGACCAAGACAATCATCGAAATTAATAGGTTGGACATTTTTTCCTTTACGCGAGCCAGCGGCTCGCGCTAGACTTAGAAGTACGTCGAAAGAATTTTATACAGCTTTTGAATTGTTTCCGGGTCAGCGCGGCGCGCTTGTCCGCCAGTCGCATCCGCAAGCGCGTTCAAGATGCTGAAATCCGCGTCATTGCCATAGCCAATGCAAAAGATCAGAACCGGCACGCCGCGCTGATTGCCTTGCTTGATTTTTTGGATCAACGCGCTCTGCGAAATGGTCGAAGCGTTTTCAATGCCATCAGTCATCACCACAATTGCATTGATGCGGTCGCGGTCGCCGCGCTTTTGCAAATCGTCATAGGCAAACGAGACGGCATCGTACAACGCCGTGCGCCCGTTCGCCGCGAGCGCGCCAACTTGGCGCTTGAGCGCATCGCGTTGCGTGCTCACATCCGTCAACGCGACCGTGCCATAGACGCTGTTCGCAAATGGCACCAAGCCAACGCGATCTTGGTTGCCTTGCACTTGATCGAGAAATGTGTTCAGCGCGTCCTGGGCTTGTTTCAACTTGTCCTGGTCTGCCATACTGCCCGATGTATCGGCGACAAGGTAAATGTTTGCCGCGCGTTTCGTGAGGTACCACGCCGATTGCACTTGCGCAAGAATTGCCGCGCTCGGCATTTGCAACGTCGTCTGCGGTTGCGCGGGATCAACGCCATTCGCCGTTTTGATCGGCGATGCAGGATCAGCCAAGCGCAAATTCAAATCCACCGGACGATACCCGGCTTGCAACACTAATTTCTGAACTTGCGCCGAAAGCAGAAAATCGCGGAACTTGCGATAGGTCAAACGCTGATCATCCGTCAACCCAGGTTGCTCAAGCAATGCCAGCGGATGATCTTGCCACAGCGTGCCTTCCGCCGGGTAGATCGCCACCAACTTTTGCGCCGACTTGCTATTGTAATAAATCACCATGCGCTCAGAGACCACGAACGCATCGAGGTATGTGCGTCCGCGCGCGCTGACTTGATCAATCGTCGCCTGTTCGCCTTCGCCGTAAGAGCGCACCGTTTTTTCAAGCGCGGCAACATAATCCAGCGTCGCGCGATTTTTCAGATCATCGTCCGTGAGGTTGCGCGTCTTGCCCGCGCCCGCGTAAAATTCGGCGAGTGTTGCCAGCACGCCGCTCGCCGTGCTCGACGAGGGGTGGCTCCATTTGAAATTCGAATCGGTCTTGGCTCGGGTCAATATATCCTGCCAGCCAATTGGTTTCTGCGGATAGCCGAGCGACTGCGCAACATCGTTCCAAGTTGCGATCACGATCGGCGTCACCGCAAAGCGCGTGGATTCGCCCACGAGCGGAGTGTCACGCCCAGCATCCACTTGCGCGAGCCACAGCGATGAGTCAGGACTAATCGCGGTAAATTTGCCCGCGCGCGCCGCATCCACTATGTCTGCCGCGTCCATTTTGGTTGCAACGATCTGCATTGGCAAGCCGGACGGCGTTTTGTAATTCGCCTGGTTAAAGCGCGCCACCAAGTCTTGCATCAGCGCGTCTTTTTCCGGCGAGTAAGCCAGGTCAAGTTTCGCATTCAACGGCGCGGGCGCAGGGGTCGGCGAACTAAACTGCGACGCGAGGAATGTGACGCCGCACAAAACCGCAACGAGCGCAAACACAACGCCGAGGACGGCGGTGAGCGCGCAACCATTCGCCCAATTGAAAGCGGGATTTCGTTTCTGTTTCATTGCGCGCCTCACTTGGCCACGTTCAGATCAAACCAACGCAACAACGCTTGCAGAGTCTCGCGATCCGGCGGACGCATCCGCGCGGTACTGGCAACTTTGGGTTGCGCACCCTGTCCTTGCCATTTCACAAACAAGCTATCAGCACCGGAAATCGAAACGTCCGTGTTCGCGGGACGAAAACCGCGCGCCGCCGCCGCCGTTTGAATCGGCGCGGTCAACAAGAATTTTTCAAATTGTAACGCGGCATTCTTTTCCGACGCGCTCGTTTCCGGTCCCATCCATGTTGTAAACGGAAAATCAAACCAGGTCAGATATTTGGGATAGACAATCCGTAGAGGATCCGCCCAGCGTGTTTGAATCCCGTTCATGTTCACGAGCAAATCGCTTTCCAGCAATTGCCCGCCATCGCCAACCGAATAGCCGAACAGTGCCAGGTCTTCCACCGAGTACGCCGACAGCGACGAGAAATCGGTGACCGACCCCATCAACTCTTTCAGCCAGGTTTGAAATTTTGGATTCGTGACATCTTCAGTGGTGATCGCCGCCTTGTCATAGTACTCGCCCGCGGCAGATACCATCGCTAGCAAACCCGCCGCATTTTTGCGCGGATTCGGCACAATCAATTTGAAATAGCCCCACGCCGATTGTCCACCCAGGTCGGGCCAGCCGCCTTTGGCAGTCGCCGCATCGTGGATCACTTTCCAATCCACCGTGTTAAACTTTTTGGTCAACACCTGGTAGCGGCTATCGTAAATGCCCCAGGAAAACAGCGAGGTCGCCAATGGGCGCGCGCGATATTCGCCGTCGGTCAGGAACACATCGCGTCCCAACTTGGCGCTATACGTTGCGTTGACCAATTCGACGAGATAGCGGCTGTCGGGAATCCACACCGTCGGAATCGGGTTGAACTCGCCGCGATCCCATTTGCCGAGTGCGGTCACGCTGTCCATCGGCGTCACCGTGATAATAATCGTTCGCCCGTCTTCGGTGTGTTTTTCGGCGTTGAATTTTTGCGCCGCTTCGCTCACCCAGGGTTCGATGGGCAACGCGCTGACCACGCGCACCTGGATCGGTTGCGCGGTTGGGTTTGGGATATTCCCGGACAGTTGCGACGCCAAAAACGAAACGCCGACGATAATCAGCGCAAGCAAAACGACAGCAAAGAAAATGATTCGAGTGCGATTCATAAGAGTATCCTTCAGAAGAAGGCCATCGGCAGAAAGCACTCGGCAGTCTGCTGACTGCTTTGTGCTTTCTGCCTTCTAGCGTTATGCCAAGCCGAGCTTTTGTTTGCGTTCCGCCAACTGCGTGTCCAGTGTGTGACGTTCGAGCAGGTCATCCATCTGGTTGTCGAGCCGCGACGATTGCATCTCGGAACGTGCGGACGCTTTGTCAAGGCGAGCGCGGATGCTATCCGCCATGCGCGCGACATCTTGATCACCCGAGCCCATCAAGTTGTCGAGCGATTGCATCGTCTTCGCCGTCAGCTCTTTCGACTTGGCTAAATCCAGCAACGCTTGCATTTCTTCGCGCTCTTGCTTGACAGTCGTGAGTTTTGCTTCGAGTTTCAATTTTGCATTGAGCAAATTCTGATACTCGGCTTGCTGACGATCATACTGCGCTTTGTACGTTTCCGCCAATCGTTGCATCGAATTCAATTTGCTCTGCGCGGCAACCGCCAAATCTTCCTTGCCTTCTTTCAGCATCAAGTCAATGTTGCGGTCAAGTTCCGCCGATTTGTCGGCATAATCGGCGTACTTGCGATTGAGTGTTTTCACCTCGCCACCAATCGTCGCCGTCGCCTCTTCGAGATTGTCCAGATTGTTTTCGACCTGGCGAATGTACTCGTCAATCACGGCGAGTGAATTCGCCTTGAGCGCCTGATCCACAAGCGCGTGCATGTTTGCCGCAATCAACGTTTGAACTTTTTCAAGTAAGCTAGCCATGGTGATCCTCCAAAAGTGTGGTTCGAGATGCGCGTAGCGCGCTCTGAACTGATGTTGGCAATACTATACCGCAAGACGAGCTAAAAATCCTGACATTTCTCTGACGAACTGCGCCTGAACATCCGATTTGGATTCGAATCAAACCGAATGCGGGCAAACGATCTAGCCTCATCACATCAATCGAATGTTGCAATCGTGGTCAAGTGAGCACACGTTCCAAAAAAGGAAGGTATTTTGCGGGCAACGCTTGATCAATCATCGTTTGTTTTATCCGTGTTTGTCCGCGTTAGTCCACGTCCAATTTTTATCGCACCAACTTGTACCCGCGTCCGCGCACGCTCACCAAATAACGCGGACGCGCTGGATCGGTTTCGATTTTAGCGCGCACGCGGCTGACGAGTTTTTCAATGCGCGCGTCGTCTACCTTGTCCACGTACTCTTCGCCCCACACCGATTGCACGATCGTATACTTGTCACACACGCGATCCAGGCGCCCATACAAAAACAAGAGCAAACGATATTCGAGATCAGTTAGATCGCCAATGGTTGTGCCATCCACCCACACGGTACCTGCATCCGCGTCCACCGCGACACCGCGCTCATTCGGCTGTTGCGTAAATTGTTGACGCCGCACATACTCGGCAAACAAGCGCGAAAAAATTTCCGTGCCATCCGCGCCATCGCGCACTAGAAATTTTGCGCGCAAACTTTTTTGCGCGCCGCCATTCCCGACCGATGGATTGCGCGAAAAATGTAACAATACCTCACGCTCGGCATCATCGAGATCGTCCCAGATTTTTGCGCACTCGCTCTGCACGTTACCATCGCTCGCCAAATTTTGCTGAACGAGTTGCTGAATCACGCGATCGCTCGGCGTGCCGCGCACTGGCGCGCCCGTCGCCGCGCCGAGCGCATAACAGACCGCGAGCGCAAGACCCGGATGACCATCGGCGTTGTCGCGCACAAACGCAAAATCCGCCGCACTGAACGTGACGCCTTCGCGCGCGGCAAACGCCGCACAAAACTTGCGCGTGTCATCGGATTCCATCGGATGCAAATAATAACTGTGCGGCGCAAGCAATTCGAGAAATTCGCCTTGCTCGCGCGATTCGGTCAGCCGCGCCAGTTCACGCTCCGTCGCGGCAATATAGGCGAGCGCGCCCGCATAGCGATCGTTGAGCGCGCGCAGGTTCAAAAAAGTTTGCGGCTCAAGATGGCGATACACTTCGTCGAATTCATCAAAACAAAAAACAATGGGGTGCGCAATCAGCTCGAACGCAAATTCAAATCCCTGCGCAAAATGCAATGCCACCGATTCCGCGCTGGGCGCATGGATCATCTCATCATAGAGCGCGTGAGCGCGCGCGCCCCACTCCGGCTTGCGCGCTTCGAGCAAATTGGCAAGCGCGTGCCAGGTGGTCGTGAGAAACGCGCGCAGGGTGCGCTCGCCCATTTGATTGCAATCCACATAGACAAATGGGCCATGGGAAGATTGCTCATTGCACAATTGGCGCAAAAACGCTGTCTTACCCAGGTTGCTGATGCCAATGAGCGAAACACTTGCGCCGCCCAGTGCAATACGCCGCACCGCGTCCAAATCCGCTTGCCGACCAATGAGTGTCGAAAGCAATGTCATGTTCACCTCACGTGGGCTGAATTATACGTTTAGTCTTGATTCGCGGCAAATGTTAGAACCAAGCCCCATTGACAACTTGGCACTATCGGCGTACTTTGCCATTACCATTATCTACGGCAAACGATCAAAATTGTTACGAGGAAAAAAATGACACTGGACGCGAAATATGCACACACCAACTTGATCGCGCACGATTGGAAACGGCTCGCCGCGTTTTATACGAACGTCTTCGGCTGTGTCCTGGTTCCACCCGAACGCGATTTATCCGGCGCGTGGCTGGACGCCGCCACGAGTTTACCGCACGCACACATTCGCGGCGCGCATTTGCGTTTGCCTGGCTATGGCAACGCCGGACCCACGCTCGAAATTTTCCAGTATGACGCGGAATTGCCGCGTGGCGAACTCGCCGTCAACCGTCCTGGGTTCACGCACATTGCGTTCGCGGTAGCTGACGTGGACGCGGCGCGTGATGCCGTGCTTGAGGCGGGTGGTCGGCTGGTCGGCGCAACCATTGCAACCAACATCCCCGGCGCAGGCGAGATTCATTTTGTTTACGTGACTGATCCAGAAGGCAATGTGATCGAATTGCAATGCTGGGAGGAATCATGAGCAAGCGCTTGCATTTACTCGCGGCGGGCATCGTCATGCTGATTGCGCTGATGCGCGCCAGCGCGATCTCAATCTCGGCACACATGCCAACCCAGGCTCGCGCCGCGCTTGCCACTCTGCCAATCTTCGACGATGCACTCGCCGCGGGCTGGGGTGATTGGTCGTGGGACACAACCGTCAAACTGAATAATACGACGCCCGTTCACACCGGCGCGCAATCCATGGCCGTAACGTCTACCAAAGGCTGGAGCGGTTTACAATTCGGGCGCAACACCGCACAGAGTCTGGTCGGCTATGATACCCTGCAATTTTGGATTCACGGCGGCACAACGGGTGGTCAAGTGATTCAGGTTCAAGTTTTTAACGGCGTCACCAGCACTAGCCAAATAATCACGGCGACCGCCAACACCTGGGTCCAGGTGAACGTGTCGTTGACCGCGTTGAGTCCACGCCAAGCAACCTTGCTCGTTTGGCAAAATTGGTCAGCAAATCCACCGGCAACGTTTTATCTCGACGATATTGCGTTCATCGGCGCCGGCGCGCCAACGCCAACACCTGAACCAGGTCTCGCGTTGAGCGTGAACGCCGCGCTGGATCGCCATGCGATCAGTCCGTACATCTATGGCATGAACTGGGCAAGCGAATCACTCGCGGCGGAATTGCGCTTGCCGATCAATCGTCGGGGCGGGAACGCCGAGACGCGGTACAATTGGCAAAACGACACCAACAATCGCGCGTTTGATTGGTACTTTGAAAACATCCCGAACGCGAACGCGCATCCTGAACTCTTGCCGAATGGCTCGGCGTCGGATCAATTCGTCGAGCAAAATCGGCGCACTGGTTCGCAAACCTTGTTGACGATTCCGCTGATCGGTTGGACACCGAAAGCGCGGGCGGTGGCGTGTGGTTTTAGCGTGGCGAAATATGGCGCACAGCAAAGCACGGATCCTTATCAAACCGATTGTGGAAATGGGATACGTCCGGATGGCAAGACACTGATCACCGGCAACGATCCGACTGACACCAGCGTGGCGATCACGCCCGCGTTCGCGCAAGATTGGATGCGCCACCTGATTGGCAATTACGGCAACGCGACCAATGGCGGCGTACAATTTTACAATCTCGATAACGAACCGATGCTGTGGAATTCATCGCACCGCGATGTGCATCCAAACCCAACCAGCTATGACGAAATCCGGGATCGCACGGATCAGTATGCCGCCGCGATCAAGACCATTGATCCAAACGCAAAAATTCTTGGTCCCGTACTATGGGGTTGGTCAGCCTATTTTTATTCCGCACTCGATAATGCTACCAACAACTCGGATCGGCTTGCGCACGGCAACACGCCGTTTCTCGATTGGTATCTGCAACAAATGCGCGCGTATGAGCAAACTAATCATACACGCATCTTGGATTATCTCGACATCCATTTTTATCCGCAAGCGAATGGGATCGCGCTTGCGCCAGCAGGTGACGCAACGACGCAAGCATTGCGTTTGCGCTCAACCCGCGCTTTATGGGATCCAACCTATGCCGATGAAAGCTGGATTGCGCAAACCGCCGAAGGTCCCTACGTTCGTTTGATTCCGCGCATGCGCGATTGGGTGAACACCAATTACCCCGGCACGAAAATTGCACTCGGCGAATACAACTGGGGCGCGCTCGATCACATCAACGGCGCACTCGCGCAAGCCGACATCCTTGGCATCCTGGGACGCGAAGGCGTTGACCTCGCCGCGCTGTGGGATCCACCAACCGCCGCGCAACCCGGCGCATTCGCATTTCGCATGTTTCGCAACTATGACGGCGCAGGCGGCGCGTTCGGCGAAACCAGCGTTCGCGCCAATAGCACCGATCAAGGTCAACTCGCGATTTATGCCGCGCAGAGATCACGCGATAGCGCACTCACCCTCATCGTCATCAATAAAACAAATGGCGCACTCACGAGCAACATCGCGTTAATTGGGTTCACCCCTTTCAACATTGCGACAGTATATCGTTACGACGCCACCAATCTCAACGCCATCGTGCGGCAAGCCGACCAAGCGATCAGCCCCGGCGGATTCAACGCAACGTTCCCGGCAAATTCGATCACGTTGATTGTGATGCCGCCAGCCGGCAACTCGGTTCCCAGTAATGCCTACTTGCCCCTAGTCGATCGATAACGCAATTTGTCGCACCGTCGGCTTGTGTTACAATCAGAACCAGGAGGACACAATGAATCGAATGGATCGCTCGCGAATCGCGTTTGCGCTCGTTTTGATCTTGGTTGGGGCATGGTTCTTGGCCGTCCAGTATGTCCCGGCATTGCAAGCGTTCGGCATCAATGAACTCACTTGGCCGCTCATCATCGTTGCCATCGGCATTGCGCTTGCTGTGATCGGCATTGTGACCTGGGTGCCAGAGATGCTCGTCCCGGCATGCATTGTTGGTGGCATTGGTGGATTACTCTATTGGCAAAACACAACGCACAATTGGCAAAGTTGGGCGTATGCGTGGACGCTTATTCCCGGCTTTATTGGCGTCGGCGTTTTCTTTTCGAGTGGATTGCGCGGCAAAGTGCGCGAAGCGTTAACCGCCGGTGGCTGGCTCATCGTGATCAGCGCGATACTATTTTTAATTTTCGGCTCATTCCTCGGTGGTCCCAATTTGCTCGGTGTCTATTGGCCCATCCTGTTGATCGCGCTTGGCGTGGTCACCTTGCTCCAAGGTTTGTTTCGTCCACGCTAAACAATTTCCGCTGGTACATAAAAAACGAGAGGCGTGTACCTCTCGTTTTTGTGTACCCATGTCCCGTCATTCTGTTTTTTCCACCCGCACACCATGCGCATAATCAAGCAGGCAAAGCACCACGCGCGGGGTTACATTGAGCAAGCGTGTGATCGCGCGCCGGTAGCGTTCAGCTTGCGCGCGATAATCCTTTTCGCGCAACATTTTCTCCAGGTCAGCGTCATGCCGCAGACGATCTGTCTTGAACTCGACAATCGTCCACTCACCGTTACGCTCAAAGAGCGCATCCATAATGCCATTCTCAGGTCGCCCGTCAACGCAGTAGCTATACGGCACTTCGGCAAGACGCCGCGTCGCCGTCGCCATCTCTTGGTACAATCGCGTGGCTTGAAAACGCGCCAACAATTTTTGCGATTCATTCACGGCATCCTTGAGTTGCGCGTGATCCGTGACCCCATGCCCGCGTGCACGCGCTTCTGCCCAAACCGCGAAACCCGCATCGGGAAAACGCCACGCGGCAAGCGCCTCATGCACCAGCGAACCGATCACCCAACGCGGCGCAGTGGGCTTGTGCGCGGTCGGCACCACACGCCAGACTTGCTGACGCGGCAAACGTTCCTGCTCCGCCGTGCGCTCATCCACCCGCACCACATTCGCCACAACCGGATCAAGCAACGGCGGCGGCAATGTGAGCGCCGCCGCGCTTG
>JBBIUF010000100.1:0-12917 GCA_037440365.1 Chloroflexota bacterium | reverse complement strand
TAAATGAGCGCATGGCACTTTTCGACAAGCGAGGATGCTTGCCGCCGTCGCGCGCAACAGGTGCGCGGCGACCAAGACGCTGAGGATTACGAAATTATTTTAGCACAAGTTAAAAGGCGCGGCAACGATGTTTGTAATGAAAGCGGAGCAATGACGATTCTAGTTTTAACTTGCCATCCGCTTCGCGCCCGCCATCATCAAACCCAGGTCGTCCACTGGCGTGTTCGGCGGAACAATGCCGACGATCTCGCCTTCGTACATCACCGCGACACGATCCGCGAGCGCGAGCACTTCGTCAAGGTCTTCGCTGATGAGCAAAATCGCAGTCCCCTGCGCGCGTTGCTCGATCAGGCGTTTGTGAATGTACTCGGACGCGCCAATATCTACGCCGCGCGTGGGTTGCGCCGCGATCAACAATTTCGGATGGCGCTCCAATTCGCGCGCCATGATCAATTTTTGAATGTTGCCGCCGGACAACGCTTTGATCGGCGTGTCGAGCGTTGGCGTTTTCACATCGTAATCACGCACGAGTTGCGTCGCGTGTTTTTCAATCTTGCCAAAATTCAGCAATACGCCATTCGCCAATGGTGGCTCGGCGTGCGTTTCCAGAATCGAATTTTCCTGCACCGTAAAATCGCGGATGATCCCCATCGTCATCCGCTCTTCCGGGATGAACGCAACGCTTGCCGCAATTATATCTGCTGGCACATGGTTGGTCACATCGTTTCCGGCCACCGTGACCGTGCCGCTGTCCGCGCGGCGCAAGCCCGTAATGGCTTCGGCCAATTCCCGCTGACCATTGCCCGAGACACCCGCAATCCCAACGATTTCACCCGCGCGCACGTCGAGTGTCAATTTTTTTACGGCGGGCAAACCCTTGTCATTGCGGGCGAATAATTTTTCGACGCGCAGGATCGGCGCGGCATTGGGCATGGGCGGTTTATCCCATACCGTCACCACGTCGCGCCCGACCATCATGCGCGCCAGTTCTTTTTCCGTTGTGTCCTTGGTTGCCACACTGCCGACGACGCGCCCGTCGCGCAGAACCGTGACGCGATCACTGATCGCCATGACTTCGTTCAATTTATGGCTGATGAAAATTAGCGCGTGATCAGTCTCGATCAGTTTGCGGAGCGTGACAAATAAATCCTCCACTTCTTGCGGAACCAGGACGGCGGTTGGCTCATCCAGAATCAGCAACGCCGCTTCGCGGTACAACGCTTTCAAAATTTCGACGCGCTGTTGCTGTCCCACGGCGAGTTGCCACACGAGCGCGCCCGGCTCGACGTTCAACCCATACAACGATGCGAGCGAGCGCAAGCGTTCGCTCACCTTGTCCAAATCCGTCATCGGAAAGCGCGACGATTTCAAACCCAGCGCGATATTTTCGGCGACCGTAAACGGGGCGACGAGTTGGAAATGCTGATGCACCATACCAATGCCTTGTCGCAACGCATCTGTCGGCGATTTGATCTTGACCGCCGCCTTGTTGATGCGAATCTCGCCTTCGTCGGCTTGATACAAGCCATAAAGAATTTTCATCAGCGTTGATTTGCCCGCGCCGTTTTCGCCGAGCAACGCGTGAATCTCTCCCGCGCGCACATCAAAATTGACGTTCGCATTTGCGAGCACGCCGGGGAAGCGTTTGGTCACGTTGGACATTTCAACTGTTTGGATGGAGAGAGGCATAGTCAATCCATGAGCGGGCATACGGTGCACCGTGTCAAGAATAGTAGGGACACGGCGCAACCGTGTCCCTACAAAACACACTTATTTAACGCCGGTCTGAATCGAGCCGTCAATCAACCCGGCAATCGTCTTGTCTGCCAATGCTTTCACATCGGCGGGCAAAGCATAGTCTTTGTTGTAATCAATCACGAGCACCTTGTTCTTGAGCGTGCCGGTCATCACCGCGCCGCCGAGCTTGCCGGCTTTGGTGTTGGCAATCAAGTCTCTAAGGAACGGCGTCCAATCGTACACCTGGTTCGCCACAACCACTTTGGGAGCGAGCGAGGTTTGCGCCGATTGGTTGCCGAACCACAGCACGTTCTTGTCTTTGGCCACCGCGATTGCGCCGGTCACCGATTGCGACGTGCCCGTCAACGCATCGGCGCCATTCGCCACCATGGTTTGCGCGGCTTGGGACATCAAAGCGGCGTCGCTAAAGGATTGTGTGAATACGGGCGGTAAAACTTTGAGGTTGGCATTGGTCGCCTTGGCGCCGGCAACGAAACCCAGGATCGTCAATTGACCGTCGCCCGCGGGGACAGGACCAATTGCGCCCACCACGCCGCTCTTGGACAATTTCGCGGCAATAACGCCTTCCACATAACCGCCCTGGTCAGACGCGACGGTGTAGGCGTTAATATTCTTGACCCCTTTGCTTTCGTACGTGTCAACCGCCGTGCCCCACGCAAACGCGGTCTTGGGGAAGTCGGGGGCAACATCCGCAAGCGACGCGCCGTACTGCGAGCCGTGCGCGATCACGAGATCAAAACCTTTGGTCGCATAATCGCGGATTGCGGCGGCGGCATCGGGCACGTTGAACATATTATCGGTGTACGCAAAGTCAAATTTGTCCGCGCCCATTTCTTTTTTGATCGCGGTGAGCGAATCGAACATACTTTGCGAGAACGCGAGGTCGTTGACCGCGCTGGGCATAATGACGGCGACGCGGAATGGTTTGGCGGCCGGCGCGGCAGTTGCCGCTGGTGCGGTGGTGGCGGCTGGCTTGGGGGCAGCGGTCGGTGGAGCCGTAGTTGGCGCAGGCGTCGGTGCTGGCGCGCACGCGGCAATCGTGGCGATAAGGGCAATCAATGCGAGAACATACATCAAGCGTTTCATTTCGTTCTTCTCCTCCGAAAAATTAAATCCCTCGAACGTCCATGCTCAAATTGTGCGATGGCCTCCTTTGGTGCCAAGCGGAAAAATGCCAGCGCGCATGGCCGGTCATTCTTCTGCTTTGATCCCCTGCGGTTACTCGCCGCGTTCGAATGGTTTCGTCAGCGCCGCCGGTTGCGTCACAAACGAGCGCGCGGCAAAGACGAGCGCCACAATCGTCAACACGTACGGCAACATCAACGCAATATCCGACGGTAATGGAATGTGCAAGACCTGAATCCAGAGTTGCAACGCATTGACCATGCTAAACAACAAACAACCCAGCATCACGCGGTACGGTTTCCACGCGCCAAAATAAACCAGCGCCACGGCGATAAAACCCTGCCCGCTCGTAATGTTCGATTGAAACACATTGAGCAACGCAATCGAAAGCGATGCGCCCGCGACACCCGCTAATGCGCCACCCAGGATCACGGTCGCATACCGGGTCTTGGCGACGCTGATGCCAAGCGTGTCCGCCGCGCCCGGATTTTGGCCAACCGCGCGCACCTGCAAACCAAACGTCGTCTTGTTCAGCACAAACCACGCCAGCGGCACGAGCGCAAACGCGGCGTACACCAAGATATTTTGATCGAACAAAATCGGACCCAGGATCGGCAGATCAGCCAAGCCCGGAATTTTGAGATTCTGAAAGCCGCTCACCGTTTGCGGCGACTTGATCGTGATGCGGTACAGCAAATCGGAAAGACCCAGCCCGAACAGATAAATCCCAATGCCGCTGATCCCTTGTTCGGCTTTGAGCGTGATGCTGATAAACGCTGTCATCAAGCCCATCGCCGCACCAACCAGGATCGCGGCAAGTAAACCGAGCCACAAGTTTTCGGTGCGCAACACGGCATAGTACGCCGCAAATGCCGCCACGAGCATGATGCCTTCGACACCCAGGTTGAGCACACCGGAGATTTGCCCAAACGTTTCGCCAATCGCCGCGTAAATATATGAAGTCGCCAGCCGCACGCCCGAGGTCAATACACCGATCAATACGTTGAGGGTAAAGAGATCAGAAAGCATACGCTCATTTCTGATTTAAGATTGCTGATTTATGATTTTGAAAATCGCCATGCCAATTGATCGTAAATCCGACATCTTAAATCACAGATCATAAATTTCTACCTTGATTCGGCTTTTGCCAGCGCAATCGTTTGCGTTTCGTCTACCCGCTTGACCGTTCGCTTTTGCGACCACTTTTGGCTCGCAACCACGATCACAACAATCAAGCCGTTGAGCGCGGTGATAAACGCCGAAGGCACTTGCGCGGTGCGTTGCAAACTATTTGCGCCGACCAGCAACGCGCCGAACAGAAATGAAGCGGGGATTGCGCCTAACGGATGCAAGCCGCCGAATAATGCCGCGACAATGCCGTTAAACCCCGCATTGCCGGTAAAGCCAATCGCCGAACCATCGCTGAATAAACGATGCGTCACACCGAGCAATTCCACCGCGCCGCCCAGACCCGAGAGCGCACTGCTCAATAAAAATGCCAGTAGTTGATAGCGGCTCACGTTGATTCCCGCATAGCGCGACGCTTTCGGATTAAACCCGACCGCGCGAATGCGATAGCCCATGGTGGTGCGCCAGAGGAGGATGTACACCAGGATCGCCATTACGACGGCGAGCGCGACGCCCAGGTGCAGACGCGTGGGAACCCAGCGCATCAAATCGGAAGCAATCGGCAGGCGTTGCGTTTGCGGAATCTTGATCGCATTATCCGCCGTTGTCGGATCCATAATCGGACCATTGAGAAAGAATGACATGACGTACGCGGCAATCGAGTTGAGCATGATCGTGCTGAGGACTTCGTTGACATTGAATTTAACTTTGAGGATACCCGCGATGCCGCCCCAGAATGCACCGCCGAGGAAACCCGCAAACAAACCACCCGGCACCAAAATCCACGCGGGCGCGGATTGAAACGTGAGTGCGACGGCGGTGGCAAACAGTGCGCCCATCACCAGTTGGCCTTCGCCGCCGATGTTGACCACACCGCATCGGTACGCAATCGTCGTGCCAATGCCAACAAATAAAAGCGGGGTTGCCTTGACCATCGTATCGGCGATGGCATTCTGACTGCCAAACGCGCCTTGCGCCATTGCCGCATACGCATCCAATGGGTTTGCGCCCAGCGCGAGCAACATCAACGCGCCGATGGCCAAGCCCAAGCCGCCGGCAATGGCCGGAACGATAATTGCGTTCAGCCGAGACCAATCGAATTGTTTCATAAATCTTTAGATTCTCCAAACGCCAAGTAATGTCCGAGCGAATCTGTGTAGTTAAACCGAATGGAGCAACAATCCATTGAATACAAGGCCAGAGGAAACCTACGGCGCGCTTGCGCTGGAGAATCAACACACATACGAGCATCATTGCTGTCTACGCTCACGCACCCTTTGCGCGAGCCGGATACATCGTTAAACGATGCGGGGATGAGTCGCCGAACAGATTGCGCCATAGACGAGCCCTATCGTTTACATGCAAATTGTCTGCCCTTATCACGCCACATTGCATTGCTGGCAACAACTTGCCACAGGCGAACGGCGCTTTTCGTTGAACGGGGATGCTCAACGCCGACACGCGCTTACGCGCACGCGCCGACCGTTTGCCGGGGTGAACCTGAAATGATTCTAGCACGATTTGAGCGATAAGGCAACCAATAAATTTGTTTCGCTAGGCGATGCGCACCACGCGCATAAATACCTGGACCACTTGGGGATCAAAATGCGTGCCGGTCCCAGCTTGGATATGCGCGATCATGCGCTCCGGTTGCCACGCTTGACGATACGGACGATCCGAGCCCAGCGCATCCCACACATCCGCAACAGCAAAAATACGCGCCGCCAATGGAATCTGATCGCCGCGCAAACCGCGCGGATAACCCGAACCATCCCATTTTTCGTGATGGCAGTACGGAATCTCCAACGCCGACTTGAGGTACGTGATCGGCGAAAGCAATTCATAGGCATACGTGGGATGGCGACGCATGATCGCCCATTCTTCATCGGTGAGCCGATCGGGCTTGAGCAAAATACTGTCGGGGATACCCATCTTGCCAATATCGTGTAACAATGCGCCACGCCGAATCGCTTCCAATTCACATGGGCTTGCGCCCATTTGCTCGGCAATGGCAAGCGCCAACTGCGTGACGCGCAACGTGTGATTCTCGGTTTCTTTATCGCGCAAATCCAGCGCGCGCGCCCAACCTTCCAGCGTCGCATCGTAACTATGCTGTAATTGCTTTTGCGAATGTTCGAGCGCGGCAATGTCGCGACGAATCAAAACATAGAGAATCGCGGCAGTGACCAGAACATAGACCCAGCCCTTGAGGGTTGCGATGAATGTGATGGTATCTACATCACGCACCCACAGTGTCACGACGTGATCCGAAAACACAATCCACACGCCGCCCAATACCGCATAAACCAGCGAAATTCTGAGCGGGCTAGAAAGCCGTCCGAGCAATAAATTGAGGCGTCGCAACATGACTCCATCCAATCGCGCAAACCAATATGCCGATCTGTTGGCGGCGCGCTATGCCGCCCCAGTTACACAATGACCGCCGCAGGCTCGATGCTGTCCGCGCTCGGTTTCTCGGTATCGGGAGCCTGCACAATGACCGGTCCCCAATTGCCTTGCAATGTTTTATGCGTGCCATCGCACAATGGAAATTTTTCCGATTTGAAACAGCGGCAGAGCGAACAACGCTCACCTGGCTCTAGTGCCACCGTCGTCCGGACGTGTCCATTCCGTTCTTCAGTCGTTACCGTTGCCATGCGATTTTATGCTCCTCGATTTTATTTTTTGCCCCAACATCCAGCCCCGCACGCGCGTGAAACACCGTGCCGAGCCGCTAAGGCGCTGTATTGAAAAACGCTTTAACTCGTTGCAGAGACAACGCGCCGCCCAGTTGCGAAGCCAACATGCCCGCAAACATCAAGCCGCAACCCAACAAACCGCGCGCCGGCAATGATTCACCCAAGATAAGCCAACCGCCCAGCGCGGCAAAAACCGTTTCCAAACTCAAGATGATCGCCGCTTGCGCGGGCGGCGTGTCACGTTGTCCCACCACTTGCAAAGTATATGCCACGCCGACAGATAACAAGCCCGTGTACAAAATTGCGCCCAGCCCCGCGCGCAGTCCGTCGAGCGTCACCGTTTCCAAGCCCAACGCGACGACGAAACTGCACAGCACCACAACGCTAAATTGGATCAGCGACAATCGCAGCGTGCCGATGGACGCAGAATAGCGATCGACCAACTGAACATGCAGAGCCAGAAAAAACGCGCTGGCAAGCACGAACGCATCCCCGCGTGCGATCACCCAAGTTTCGGTGACCGTGAGTAAATACAATCCGACAACACTTGCGCTTGCGCCAAACCAAATCCAGAACCCAGCACGATGTCCGCGGACTAGCCCCATCAAGGGAACGATCACCACGTACAACCCAGTGATGAATCCCGCCTTGCCCGCCGACGTATCGACGATGCCGATTTGTTGCAAGGAGGCGGCGATGAAAAGAACCAATCCCGTCAACATACCACCCAACCACATGCTTCGCGGATTGGCTGTGGCCCGCGAAGAGTTGCGCCGTTGTTGCATGAGCGCAAACGGCAAAAGCGAAACAGCACCGAGCAGAAAACGAATGGCGTTGAACGTAAAGGGCGGAACGGATTCCATACCCTGGCGTTGCGCGACAAACGCAAAACCCCAAATGAACGCCGTGAGCAAAAGGATGGCGCGCGATTTCAATGCGGCGTTACTCCTGCTCAAATACAGAGCCCAGCGCGCCCGGTGGCGTCCCGCGCAGCGAATGCCAAATTTTGCGCGAGAGCGGCGAGCCGCTAAAGAACCGATCAATCGTATCATTGCTGACAAGGAGCAACGCAACAATCATTAACGCAAACGGCGCGGTTTGAAAAACCTGGGTCGGCACGTTCGCAAAGGCGGGGATACTTTGCGACATTCCCGAAAGCGATTGCAAGCCGCCAAAAATGTATGCGCCGATTGCCGCACGAATGGGGTGCCAGCCGCCAAAGATCACAATCGAAAGCGCAATCCAGCCAATGCCCGAAGTCAGGTGATACGCCCAGCCCAGTTTCACGAACAATGAATACGACGCGCCGCCAAATCCGACAATCGCGCCGCCAAGAATTGTGTAAACAAAGCGGTGCAAGTTCACATTGGTGCCACGCGCAAACGCCGCCGCCGGTCGTTCCCCGATGCCTTGCAACTTTAAACCCAGTTGCGTCTTGTAAATAAACCACCACGCGGCAACGATCATAACGAAACTCAAGTAGACGACAACATTCTGATCAAAAAATATTTTACCGATAACAGGTAGATCAGCCAGATACGGAATCGCCAAATGTGGCACGGCGGGCCCTGGTTTGCGGACAAAGGGATTGCCAAAGAACGTACTCAGGTCACCGCATAACAAGGTCAAGACAAAACCAACGGCGATCTGATCCAGTTTGAGGACAATGCTGGAAAACGCAATCACCGCGGCGATCAGCGCGCCAACAAGCATCGCCGCGAGAAACGCCAGATAAAGATTGTCAGTGGTGAATGCCACCGCAAAGCCCACCATCGCCGAAAGCAAGATCGATCCATCCAGCGAAAGATTGGTGACGCCCGCTTTTTCCGAAATCGTTTCGCCGATCACGGCAAACACGAGCGGCGAACTATCAGCGAGCATGGAGGCAAGCGTGAGTACGATTAATGAAGTGTCCATAGGTCTGAGTGCAATAGTGCGATAGTGCGTTAGTGTGTTAGTTTAACTCTTGCATTCGACAGAGCCAACTATTCCACTAACAAATTATTGCGCTAGCGCACTATTTCCCCCTTTTGCGTAAATAAGTGATCAGTCCATTGATGATTCGTTTGGTTTCGTCTGCCAAACTGTATGCCTTGTCGAGTTGATCTTGCGAAATGTAATTGCGATCCAATGCGAGGTAGAGTTCGGACTGGACTTCGCTGGCAGAACGGCGCGATATTTTCAGGAATCGCGTAAACTCGGGTCCCGATCCTGAATCGAATCCTTCGGCAATATTGTGCATCACCGATCCTGCCGCGTCAGAAATTTGATCGCGCAAATTAAAATCACGCGCGAATTTGCCTGCTACCGCCAGATCGTAAATCGCGTTCGCTAGTTGCCGCGCTTTTTGCCATGCTTGCAAATCCTCAAAGCGTTGAATCGCGGGCATTGTTCCTCCAACCAACGCACTATCGCACTATTGCACTCGCTTTTGTAATTTCGCGCGCACGCCCTGACTCAACACAAACAACAAAACGATAATCCCCTGCATCACACCGCCCAGCGATGAATCAATTTGCAGATCGAGCGGCAGTGACACACTCCCTTTGGTAACGGCGGCAAAAAAGAATGCGACAAACGGCACGCCGATTGCTTGAAAGCCGGAGAGCAACACAACGAGGATGCCCAGATACCCATATCCGCCCGATACGGACGGAATGAGGCGATGCCAGACGCCCAGCGTTTGCACCGTCCCTGCCATGCCCGCGAACACACCGCACAACGCAAACGCGCCCAGCATATAGCGGCTCGTTGGAATGCCGAGCCAGGATGCCGAGCGCGTGTTTTTGCCAATCGCTTTCAACTTGAGTCCCCACAACGTTCCGCGTAACGCGAAATAGATCATCACGAGCGAGACGAGCGCCACCACAATTTCAACGGGACCGACGGGTTGTTGACCTGAAAAGGTTGGGAGCCAAGCGGTTTGACGGAACAATTCCGTCCCGCTCGTCGAAGCGATACCGGTGCGCGCCCATGGTCCCAAGATCAGATACAACGTGGCGCCAGTCGCAATAAAATTCAGACCCAGCCCGCCAAAAATTTCGTGGACATGTCCATAGGTTTTCAATGCGCCCGCCAGCAACGCCCACAGCGCACCGCCCAATGCGCCAAACGCGAACAGAATCGGAAGCAAAATTGGCGTGGGCAGATCGAGTGTGCGCGCCGCCCAGGTTGTAAATATCGCGCCAAACACGATTTGACCTTCAATGCCAATGTTCCACAAGCCGGCGGTAAACGTGATGAGCAAGCCCACCGACGCAAGGAGGATCGGAACCCAGGCGAGCGCTACGTTGCCAATTTTCACCAAATCGCCGAATGCGCCGTTCCACATGACGGTATATGCCTTGAGCGGATCCGAGCCTACGGCAATCAGCGCAAGCGTCGTAATAATCAATCCCAGGATAATGGGTCCCACGCCCCAGGCGAGGTCTTGCCAGGCGAATCGCTGATGAGGTTGCGATGAGGTTGCCTCGGTCATAGTCCCTTGCCTCCAATGAGTTCACCCAGTTGTTCGACGGATGTTTCTTTCGCTGGCAATGCCTTGGCGACACGCCCGCCTGAAAAAACCAGAATACGATCACTGTGTTCGAAAATTTCGTCGAGGTCGGCGGACGTGAAAACGATCGCCGTGCCGGTCTCGCGCCGTTCCAACAACTGACTCCATACCCACATCGACGATTCAATGTCCAAGCCGCGCGTCGGATGCTCGAGCAAGATCAGATCGAGGTTGGGATACAACAAGGCAAGCAAGGCGCGTTGTTGATTGCCGCCGGACAAGGATTCCACATTGGTCTGCGGTTTGCCACGAATGGAATATTCCTTGATGCGGAGATGCGCGTTTTCAGTGGCGGCATTCCAATTGATAAAAAATTCCGGCGTGCGGCGTGCCAGGACAAAATGTTCGGTGAGATTCAAGCCGGGCACCAGCCCTTCTTCCAACCGTGCCGCCGGCAAATACGACACGCCGCGATCCATAAAGCGTTCGTACGGCTGTTGGTTCATTTTCGTGCCGCCGATCCAAATCTCGCCGGTAACGGGGCGATCCAGTCCGGCGCACGCGCGCAACATCAAGCGTTGTCCGCTCCCTTCGATACCGGCGAGTCCGATCACTTCGCCGGCGCGCACGGTGAGGTTAATTTCCGGCACACGCAAGCGATAATCGGCGACGGTAACGTTTTTCAATTCGAGGATCGGATCGCCAAGTTTGATCTGTTCGCGTTGGCTGGTCGCTAACGCTTGACCAAACATCAACTTGACCAATTGATCCGTAGTGAACGGGTGAGCCACTTGACCGACCACCTCACCCAAGCGCAAAACCGTGACCTTGCCGCACAAATCTTCGGCGTCCTGTAGTTTGTGCGTGACGAAAATAACCGTCATGCCTTCTTTGACCAAGCGCCGCAACGTGTCAAATAATTTTATCTTTTGCGGCAGTGAAATGCCGGTCGTCGGCTCATCGAAAATTAAAATTTTTGCGCCGAGCGAAAGCAGGCGCATAATTTCAAGTTGTTGGCGTTCGCCGACAGTGAGCGAACTCACCAACGCATCCGGATCAATATCGAATCCAAATTGCGCGGAATATTTTTTTAGATCGGCAAGCGCACGCGCGCGATTTTGCATGAAACCGTCTTCGCGTCCCAGGAGAAAATTGTCCAGCACGCGAAGCGGCGGAAAATCGAGTGGGTCTTGATGCAACATGCCCACGCCCGCGCGGATCGCCTCCGCCGGACTCGAAAATTCAACCGACTTGCCATCCAGCAAAATCTCGCCCGCGTCGCGATGAATAAAACCGGACAAGACTTTCATCAACGTAGACTTGCCCGCGCCATTCTCGCCCAGCAAACCGTGAATTGTGCCCGCTTCAATCGTCACACTAACGTCGTTGTTGGCGTGATTTGCGCCAAAGTATTTGTGAATGCCCTTGAGTTCGAGGCGCATCGGAATCCTTAAGGGAGGGGCGGGGTTAACCCGCCCCTCCGTGATTAATGATTTACTTGGCTACACTCTGACCGGTCATGCCTTGGAGCAACTGCGGCAAATACCAAATGTCTTTATCCGTCGCGGTCGCACCGTCCTTGATGTACACCGTTCCATCTTGGAGCGTGATCGGACCTTTGAAGAGATTGATACTGCCATCCGCCAAGCCCGCGACGAATTTATCGACGTTGGCTTTGGCATCCGCACTGAGCGCTTTGCCGAAGGTGAATCCAACTGCGCCAGTATCTGGGTTGTTAATGTTTTTCCAATCCGGCGCGTCCCAAGCCCAGTCCGCCGTCAACTTGCCCGCGGCGAACGCCTGGACTGTTTTGACATAGCGCGGACCCCAGTTAAAGTATGGCACGCCCAAGCACGCATCGGGCGCTTCGTTACAGCCGTCTTTGAAATCGTACGAGACCGCCCATACTTTTTGACCTTGCTTCTGGCGTTGTCCAGCCACGACGAGCGCTTCGGTTGTGTCAATGCCAGAGATGACCACATCGTGACCGCTGTTATAGAAATCGGTCGCGACTTTGGTCGGGTCGAGCGTGACGCCAGGAATGTTGAACCAGAACCCGATCCAGGTCACATCGAATTTCAGATCGGCAAGGTTCTTTTTTGCAATCGTCGTCCAGCAATACTTGGCGCCAAGATACGCCGAATCGGACAGGCGGCGGGTTTCATCGTTGATGAGCGGGCCCAGGAAACCGATCTTGCCGGTTTGCGTGGTCAGTGCGGCAGAGCAACCCGCGATCATCTTCATGTATTCCATCTTGCCCATAAAGTTGCCGAGGTTCGGGAGCGCCTTATAGTTCTTGCCGTCTTTCCATGCGCTGTCGCCGGACGCATTGATAAACGTCAGTTCAGGATGTTTCTGCGCGGCAGTGATCGTATCGGTCTGAAAATCATCCGACGTGGTGATAATGAGCTTGACCCCCTTGGATGCCATATCGGTCACCACTTGTTCCAGCGTCGTGCCGGGGCGGTCAGCGGAATTCAGTTTATCGAGATAGATGAAATCGCTACCGGGAATTTTGCTCTTGACATAGTTGGCGGCGAGATAGTGCGCCTCGCTCCAGCCATGATCATTGTACGGTCCAACGAGTACGATACCGAATTTGACCGGCGCTGTCGCGGCGGGTGCCGCAGTCGGCGCAACGGTAGCTTGAGCTACAGGCGCGGCGGTGATCTTGTTCGCCTTGTTCATGTCCGCGCACGCCGAAGCCACGC
>JBBIUF010000099.1:0-13559 GCA_037440365.1 Chloroflexota bacterium | reverse complement strand
TTCGCAAAAACTTGATCTCAATTCACGCGAGCCAGATATGCGCGCGCGCGCTGTTGCTCAAATGTGCGAGTGCATTGATATGGCGAACGATCTCGAATTTTCGCGTCTGGCTTTGTTGAGTGGCTGGGATCCAGGCGTGACCCAGCGCGCCGCCGCGCTGGATTGGCTGGCGGATTCAATTCGGCAGGTGTGCGCGTATGGTCAACCGCGCGGCGTGGGCATCACGCTCGAAATGTTTGATCGTGACGTGGACGTCAAAGCGTTACTGGGACCGGCAGACGAGTCGGCGAACTTTGCCGCGCGCATCAAATACGACTATCCTGATTTTGGCTTGATGTATGATTTGAGCCATCAACCTTTGCTCAAGCAAGAGACCTTGCCCGCTTTGACGATCATGCAAGAACATTTGACGCACATTCACGTGGGCAACTGTGTAACTGTTGAGGGTCGTCCCGCATTTGGCGACAAACATCCGCGTTTTGGTTTTACCGGCGGCGCGAATGATGTTGATCAATTGGTGGAATTTTTGCGCGGCTTGTTTGCAGTCGCTTATCTCAAATCAGTCCCTGCCGCAACCAAGCCCTGGGTCGGGATCGAGGTTAAACCCCAACCCGGCGAAACGAGCGAATTGTTGTTGGCTGGCACACGCCGCGCGTGGACGGAGGCATGGGCGCGGGTCTGAAGGATATTCATTGATGGTGGCTAACTATCGCACGCTGAAAGAAATTGTTTTCGATGCTCTGCGGGAAGCGATCCTGCATGGCAAATACCAGCCAGGTCAGCATCTCGTCGCCGATGATTTGGCGCGCGAGTTGGGTGTCAGTCGCATGCCAGTGCGCGAAGCCTTGCATCGCTTGGAAGTGACGGGCTTGGTGAGCATCACGCCGCATCGCGGCGCGGTCATCAATGAATTATCGGAAAGCGAAATTATCGAAATCTACCATATTCGCGCCGTGTTGGAAGGCTTGGCGGCGCGATTAGCGGTGGTCAATCTATTGCCTGCCGATCATCAGCAATTGACGATGATCCTAGTTGAGATGGCGCAGATGGCTCACGCCGGCAAAGTGGATGCAATGTTGAATTTGAACCAAGCCTTTCACCGAGTGATCTGGACGGCGGCGCGCGCGCCGCGGTTGCAAGCATTGTTGGAGAACCTGTACGATGCGAGCCAGCGGTTTCGCAATATCAGCTTGTTATTACCGGGCCGGCTGGAACAAATCACCGAAGAACACCAACGCATTGCCGACGCCCTGCGCGCGGGCGATCACGTCAACGCGGAACGTTATTCTAATGAGCATTACGAAACCACTGCCCAGCGGCTGTTGAAATCCATTGAGCAAAAAAACAAGCCAGAATCTGACTTGGCATAGGTTGACGCGGGGTCGCAAGGAACAGGCGAATGAAACGCTATTGGATTGGCACTGGCTGGAAGATGAACAAAACGTACGCCGAAGCCGAAGCCTATGCGCGCGCGCTGGCAGATTTTCTGGTATCGCATCCGCCGCGTGTGCAAGTTTTCATTATCCCGCCATTTACGGTGTTGCACCGTGTTAGCGATTTACTCAAAAACACGCCGGTGCAAGTTGGCGCGCAAAATATGCATTGGGCAGAGAGCGGCGCGTTCACTGGCGAAATATCGGCGGGAATGCTTCAAGACTGCGGCGCACATCTAGTTGAACTGGGACATTCGGAGCGGCGCGCGGAATTTGGTGAAACCGACTATACGGTTAATCTCAAAGTCTTGGCGGCATTGCAACATCGCCTCCAGCCGCTCGTTTGCGTCGGCGAAACAACGCGCGAAAAGCAATTTGGCGTAGCGTGTGAATCCATCGTGCGCCAGCTCAAAATTGCGCTCAAGGGTGTCTCGCTCGCTCAAATCGAAAATGTGATTTTGGCGTATGAACCCGTGTGGGCTATCGGCGAAACTGGGACGCCGGCTGAACCAGCGTATGCAAATGCAATGCACTCGGCAATGCGCACCGCGATCCGAGAATTGTACGGTGACGCGATTGCTCTCGCGATGCCAATTCTCTACGGTGGTAGCGTCAACCGCGATAACGCAATCTCCCTCATTGAACAATCCCAGGTAGATGGTTTATTCGTCGGACGCGCGGCGTGGCAAGCGAATGCCTTGATTGAATTGATTCAAATGGTTGACCAGATTTCCGAGGAGAGAGTTTGAAATGGCTGATAAAAGTAAACCTATTGTGGTCGGATCCGATCATTACGGACTGCCACTCAAGAATGCATTGCGCGATTATTTGATCGCCAAGGATTTTCAGGTGGACGATTTAGGCGTGATGACTGATGCGCCAGTAGATTATCCCGATGTGGGCGCGCGCGTCGCGCAAGCTGTTGGCGAAGCCAAGTATGATCGTGGCATCCTGGTTTGTGGAACCGGTGCGGGGATGGCGATTGTCGCCAATAAAGTGCCGCAGGTGCGCGCGGTCTGTGTCACTGATCCGTATACTGCCGAACGCGCGCGCGCCAGTAACAACGCGCAGATCATAACGTTCGGCAGTCAAGTGATTGGCGTCGAAGCGGCAAAAAAATTGGTGGACATTTGGCTGGAAAGCGAATTTCAAGGCGGACGCTCGTTGCCCAAAGTCAACAAGATCAATCAGTTAGATGAGAAATATCGCCGACCGCTGAATGAATCTTCGTAAACTGCGTTTGCCGGTGCTTGCCTTGACTGAGGGACAGTGGGGCGAGATTGCCTTGCTCATCGCGATGGGGTTGTGGGGCACGACGTATGTGGCCGCCCAAATTGCGCTCCGCGATCTGGGGCCGATGATGGCGGCATTTACGCGCTTTGCGTTGGCGAGCGTGGTGACTTGGCCCATTTTATTGCTGACCCACGGCGTCCAACCTCTAGTGCGTCGTTTCGTGCCCGCCTTGATCGGGAGTGCGTTGTTTCAGACTACGCTTTACTTTGCGCTTCAATATACCGGGATGCGCTACACGACCACCGCAAATACCGCGCTCATTGTCAACACACGCCCGCTGGTCATCGCTCTGCTTTCGGTTTTCTTTTTGCGCGAACACTTGGCGCGCAAAAATTGGCTGGGTTTGGTGGTGGCGTTTGTAGGCGTGGTGGTTTTGGTGGGCGCACCCAACGCCGTCCTAGCTCCGGATCATGTCTGGGGTGATTTTTTAATTGGGTTGAACGCATTGAGCGGAGCACTGGGGATCATCTGCGCCAAGCGCGCGCTGGAATACTATCAACCCTTTACCGCGCTCGTGTATCAGATTACGCTTGGAGCATTGGGACTGTTGCCGTTGGCATTGATTGAAACTGGCGGGCAATTTCCAATGCCAAGTGTAACAGCGTGGACGGCGATTGCGTACATGGCGATTTTGTGTACCGCGATTCCGCAAGCGTTGTTGAATGTGGGCTTGACCAAGATGCGCGTCGCGCAAGCCGCGCCATTCTACTACATCGTGCCGATCCTCAATATCATCGTGGCATATTTCGTGCTGGGCGAATCCATCACGTGGGCGCTGGCAGTCGGTGGCGGACTGATCCTCTTGGGAAATTTTTTGGCCAGCCGCCAAGCGTGCGAGGCAGGAGCAAATCTTGAACGTGCAGTTTCCGGTTGAGTTACAAAATCAAATTGAACAAGCGATCCTTACCGGTGATTTTGCCGTTGGCCAAACTGTGGAGGTCGGCAGTTTAGCGGTTCGCTTCCACGTTTCACCGCAGGCAATCTTGCTGGTCTTGTTAGCTGAACATCGCAAAGGACTGGTCGCACAACAAGCGGCCGCGGGGTTTACAATTCTGGGTTACGGCACGCCGAGCATAGATAGCGTGTTCCAGCACACTTCGAAAGCGGGGTTGAAGCCAACTTCGGAAATGCGCGGCACGCAGATTGAGCCGGCGACAGTTGACGTGGCCACGCGACTCAAGGTGGCGCTTGGCGCGCCGGTGTATCGGCTTGATCGCACTCGCTTGGTGAACGGTCAAGTATTAGCGAACCAAACAAATGTAATTCCGTTTGAAGTTTGCGCTGGGTTGGAACACGATGACGTTTCGCATGCCTCATTTCAGCAATTGATCGAAAACAAGTATCACGCGATCACAGCGGAAATGCAAGAAGAATTTGCGATGACGCAGGCGACTGATGCGGATGCTTCCGTTTTGGGTCTGCCAGTAGGTACGCCGATTTTAGCGATTGAGCGGTTGGCATCAAGTATAACCGCAATGCCATTGATCCTAACCAAGATTCACGTGCGCCCGGATCGTTTTCAGTACATCGCGGCGTTGTGGCCCTCGGCGCAACGGTTACTGGAACAGCATGGCTTGAACACATAAATCAGTTGTTCATTCGTTTAACAACATATCCATCGTGGAATAAAAATTTTCACGATGGAGCGCCCAGAATTATTTTTTGTGGTTCCTCATGTCTTTGTGAATACATATTTTCAAGGGAGAGGAGTGGTCATGTCTATCGAAAAAACTAAAATCTACCCCATCAACACAGGCTGGGTTACGTTGGATCACGCGGTCTATTTATTCAACAAAGGCACGCCCGGCAAACTCGTGGATATTCCGAATATTGCGTTTTACGTGGATACAGGCGAACACAAATTGATGATTGATACTGGCTTGCCCGACGCTACACGCGCGACCCAATATCATCACGATTGCCAAAAACGGGATTGCCCGGATAGCCCGGATGCGTTGCGCGCAATGGGCGTTGACCCAGACCAAATTGATATTTGCATTTTCACTCACTTGCATTGGGATCATTGCCACAATATGAAACAATTTCGGAACGCGCGCTATATCGCCTCCCAAATTGAAATCCAATGGGCGTACAATCCGTTGCCGCTGTACTATCGCTCATATGAAGCGCCCATTCTTGGTGTTGAGCCGCCCTTCGCCGGTTGCCAGTTCGAGGTTGTCGCAGGCGAAACAGAAATCGTTCCCGGCGTCAAAGTTTTCCCAACCCCGGGACACACTCCTGGTCATATTGCGGCTCAAGTCGAAACGACGGCGGGAAGTTGTGTCGTCGTCGGTGATGCGATTTTCATGTATCGTAATTTTGAGGCCAAGCCGGAGGAGCATTGGCGTTATTGGGCGCAGAATCGGTTTGTAAATCAGATTGACGGCTGGAAGAGCATGGAGGAAATTGATCGCCGTGCCGATTTTATTCTGCCGTTTCACGAAGAACAGGTCTTGGAACACCCAGTCTATCCGTACGCCGGGATGCCACTCCGCGAAAAACGCAAACCCATTCCGGGCGCGCCATTTTATTTTAGCGGCATCTAATTGCGAAAGGTCAGGCTCGACGCGCTACACCCAACTCGACGGGACGCCTGAGGATCACTTCAATGTTCAAGTTTGCGATTAACCTCACGCTTCAGTTTGCTGAAAGCAATTTCCTGGATCGGATCGCGCGGGCGCGCGCCGCAGGCTTTCGTTACGTTGAATTTCACAATCCTTTTCCGTATGACCAAAATATTCAAGACCTAGTTGCGGCAGTCCGAAAACAGGCTGTGCAGGTCATCCACTTTAACTTGCCCGCGCCAGGCTGGGAAAACGGCGAGCGGGGCATCGCCGCGCGCCCCGATGCGGTCGCCGAGTTTCGTGCTGGCGTCAATCTCGCACGGGAGGTGGCGCAACAGCTGGCGTGCCGCCAACTTAACTGCCCCGTTGGCACGCGCGGTCCTGAATTTTCGCTGGACGAGCAACGGCGTGTCCTGATTGATAATTTGAGTTATGCGGCCAATGTTTTGGCGCAAGCCGACATGACGTTGTTGCTTGAACCCTTGAACCCAATTACTCATCCCAATTATTTGCTGACGACCACACAAGCGGCATGCGAACTGCAGGACCAAGTTGGCGCGCCGAACCTCAAAATTCAGTATGACTATTATCAGATGCAACGCGCGGAAGGCGAACTTGCCGAAACGGTGCGGCAGAATTTTGCGCGCATCGGTTTTATCCAATTGGCGGATAATCCCGGGCGACATCAACCGGGCACTGGCGAGATTAATTTTCGTTTTTTGCTCAAAGAACTTGCGCGACTTGGCTATATGGATTATGTTTCACTCGAATATATTCCAACGGGGACGAGCGAAGCGGCTTTGACCTGGCTCGACGAGTATGGGTTTTCGCTTGACCCGCCGCGAGCGTGAGAAAAATTATGAGCATTGTCATTATCGGCACGTTAGACACCAAAGGCGTCGAAGTCGCGTATCTACGGGATCACGTAACGCGCTTGGGTCAGACGGCGCTAATTCTTGACCCAGGCACCGCCGGCGTACCGGCGATTCGCGCTGACTATACCCGCGAGCAAGTGGCATTGGCGGGTGGCGGATCGTTGGCAACGCTGATCGCGGCAGGCGATAAAGCGCAAAGCCAAAATATCATGACGACGGGTTTGATTAATCTGGTTTCGCGTTTATATGCCGAAGGAAAAATAGGGGGTGTGCTTGCGGTTGGTGGCGCGCAAGGCACGGCGATGGCAACTGCCGCGATGCGCGCCTTGCCAGTCGGCGTGCCAAAAGTGATGGTCTCGACCATTGCGTGCGGCAAAGCGACATTCGGCCCGTATGTCGGCACAAAAGATGTGATGATGCTTCATTCGGTGGCGGACATTCTGGGTTTAAATTCAGTGACGCAGAAAATTTTGGCGCAAGCCGCCGCCGCTGTGGTCGGGATGGCAAACGTCCAATTACCCGCCGGTGGCGCAAAGGAATTGGTGGCGATTACCCAAGCCGGTGTGACGACCCCGGGTGTGATGGCGATCAAGGATCGTTTGGAGGCATTAGGCTTTGAAGTGATTGCGTTCCATTGCAATGGCATTGGCGGCCAAGCGATGGAGGAGCTTGTACTCGATGGGGTGATCAAAGGCGTCATTGATTTTTCGCCGCACGAAATAACCGATTTGCTGTACGATGGCATGATGCCAGCCATGCCGGGGCGGATGACGATTGCCGGCAAAGTGGGAATTCCCCAAATCATTGCGCCCGGTTGCGCCGATATCCGCTTGCATGAATGGCGGGAGGATTGGCCGCCCGATTTGTGTGGGCGTCCCTACGTGCGTCACTCGCCAACGCATACTCATTTTCGGACCACAGCCGCCGAGATGTCAGCGGTTGCGCATTTTATTGCCGAACACTTGAACGCCGGCACGGGACCGCGCGCGGCGATTATCCCTCTGCGCGGATTTAGTATGTTCAATCGAGAGGGCTTGCCGCTCTACGATTCGATTGTGAATCTGGCGTACGTGGATACGTTGCGAAAGGAATTGACGCCGGGTGTGCGGCTGGTTGAAGTAGATGCCCATATCAACGATGTGGCGTTTGCCGAAGCGAGTGTTCAATTGTATTTAGAGTTGCGCCAAGTCTATCATTCAACATCGGGGCAATTGCGGTAACGCGCCGGTCATTATCGAGCCGATTCTCAATTTCCTTTCGAACTCGACCAAGCTCAGACACGCCGCAACCCCAAAAGAAAACCAATGGGACGCGGGCGAAACGTATCTTGCTCAGACCGAAAGTGAGTATGTGACCCGCCAACGGCTCGCGTGCGATCACCGCTGAAATCTATCGACTGTTTGACCGCCGCCATCGCGCACCGCTTGCCCATGCGTTTGTGCTGAATCATCTCCGCTTGTGCGGTCCATTGGAACTGCCCAAGCGAATAATCGCAATACCGTAAAGTCACTTGAGGCGCATCCGCTGGCAAATTGGTCAATTGAGCGAATTGAGTCTGCGCCCAGTCGCACACCTTTTGCAGGTTCTGGATTCGCACCTTTAGAAACTGGTAGGCTTGACAAGACGGTAGCGGCAATTGGCTGGGTTGACTGCCATGTTCGGCGCACAACTACTCGACCTGATGGGTCAAATGGATCACCCGGTCTTGAAACGGTTGCACCTCAGCCAGCACAATCCCGGCGCGCGCCAGTTGCCCGGCGCATCAATCTATTTGGAAGCGCGGTGGCTGTACGACGGATATGCCCGCCAGTGTGGGCGCACGCTTGCGTTACACCTTTGACCGTGAGAGTGAATCCTACAAAGAAAAACATCGTGAGCGCACCGCGTGCGAACGGATCAACTTGCAAGCCGTCGCCCTTGGCATCGAGCGTCCTCACCTACGCAATGGTCAGGCGATTGCCAACGAGAATACGCTCATCTACATGCTGATCAACTTGCGGTTGCTCCAGCGGCTATGTGAGCGTTGCGCTTCGCGTGAAAACATCAAGTTGTAAAAGAACATTCCAGGATTGGGCAAAGCGTAATGAGTCAAAATGACTCATTACGCTTTTTTTTTCATCTTTTCTGCCAACTTGGCGTAATGAGTTCTGACTTGACCAATCCTCCTCAGTCACGCTGAACGATTGGTGCTAGTCGAGCATGAGCCAGCACCGTTGCCTTTGAGGACGCAAGCTGAACTCCTGGGACTCTGTTGTGCTAGTCTGTATTATCGTCCGCGTCTGCCCTCAGCGAAAGCGTAAGGTGAACCCCATTGTCAAGGCACGGAGAGGGGCTTGGCAATGGGTCCACCTTATAAAACGAACGATTGCTTTTTATTACCCCGCCAAATGGCGCGTTCACAACGCGCCCAATAGCGGTGGTATTGGGCGACGCGTTGAGTTATGCTGATCGCATAGAAATCGCACAGCATCTTCACACGTTTTCTACACGTGAATGCTAAAATCCGAATAGAAGTTTTCAAGGAGGCAAAATGAAAAATATCGGAACAATACTAGCGACTGTTCTCGTCGTTGTCCTAGTTGTTTTTCTTCTCGGCAGCGTTGGTATGATGGGCGGTTTTGGTGGACGCGGGATGATAGGTGGATACAACGGCTATGGCGGAATGATGTCGGGCTATGGCTTTAATCCGCTCGGGACAATTATTTCGCTCATCGTGTGGGCGCTTGTTATCGGCGGAATCGTTTGGCTCGTTGTCACGTTCGCGCGCAACAGCCAGGGCACAGCGGCAACGCCAGGATCGGGACAAACTCCACTAGCGATTTTGCAAGCGCGCTATGCACGCGGCGAAATCACGAAAGAACAGTTCGATACGATCAAACAAGATATTGGTGCATAGAGACATCCAATGCACACGATCACTCGCAGAGAGTTTGTAAAATTATTAGGAGTTGGTGCGGGTGCGCTGGCAGTCACAGGGTTAACCGGTTGCGGAGTCGCGCCGTTCCTTCCAGGGACGGCGCAATCTATTCCAGCGCAAAATGATCTTGTTCCCGATGTTGAACTTGAATTGACTGCGACAGATACCCAGATCAATCTCTTGTTGGGTCAACCTACACGGGTATGGAAATATGCAGGCACGGTCATTAAAGGCGATGCGTCCAACTTGCAAGCGATCCCGTCTAGTTATTTGGGACCGATCATTCGAGCGAAACGCGGACAAAAAATTCGCATTCATTTGAAGAACGCCTTGCTCGAACCGACGATTATTCATTGGCATGGTTTGCACGTGCCACCCGAAGCCGATGGACATCCGCGTTACGCCATCCAACCAGGGCAGTCATATACGTACGATTTTGAAATCAAGAATCGCGCGGGGACGTACTGGTTCCATCCCCATCCGCATCAACGCACGGGCTTTCAAGCGTATGCGGGTCTCGCGGGCTTGTTCCTGATTGCGGACAGTGAGGAATCGGAAGCCAATTTGCCCAGCGGCGAATTTGATGTGCCGCTCGTGATTCAGGATCGCACATTCAATGTGGCGAATGAATTGGTCTATGTGAACAATCCGATGGATCAAATGATGGGGTTCCTGGGTGACCGCATCTTTGTCAATGGGCGTCCCGATTTTGGAATGAATGTCGCAGCGCGTGCTTATCGTTTCCGAATTTTGAATGGCTCGAATTCGCGGGTCTACAAACTTGGCTGGGAAGATAACACGCCATTGATGGTCATCGCAACGGACGGTGGCTTGCTCGAAAAACCTGTGCCAAAAAATTACGTGACCCTCGGACCTGGCGAGCGTGTGGAAGTGTGGACTGATTTCAGTAATCGACGTGTGGGTAGCGAATTAAAGCTCAAGAGTCTCGCCTTTTCTGGTGCCGAATCGGGAATGATGGGCGGGATGATGGGCGGCGGAATGATGGGTGGCGCCAATACTACTTTACCCAATGGCGCAGAGTTTACTGTTTTGCAAATCAAAGTAGATCGCCAGATCAACGACCCAGTTTCACTTCCCGAACGTCTCAGCACCATCCAACGCTATCGTCTGGACGATACGATCAATCGGCAGAATCCCCGCGCGTTCAGCATCGCGATGCAACAAATGATGACGTGGACGCTCAACGGACGTGTCTTTGAAATGGACGGCGTCGCCAACGATGAAGTGGTCAAACTCAATACGCTGGAAGCCTGGGAGTTTATCAATCAAACTAGCAGTATGGATCAGATGGTGCATCCAATGCACATTCACGGGGTGCAGTTTCAAGTTATTGATCGGCAGATTGCGCCGCAATTCAGATCGAACTGGGAAACGGTTCGCGCTGGGTACGTGGACGAGGGTTGGAAAGACACGGTGCTGTTGTGGCCCAGTGAGCGAGTCAGGTTATTAGTTCGCTTTGAAGATTTCCCAGGAATGTACTTGTATCACTGCCACAACTTGGAACACGAAGATCAAGGGTTGATGCGGAATTATCTGGTTCAAGCATAAACCCGATCAACCGAATTGAATCACGCGCGCCTGCAATTCAGGCGCAGAATACGAAAGGAGAACACGAAAATGATGGGTGGATTTGGACTTGGGGGCGGAATGTTGTTCGGCGGATTCCTAATGCTCGCGTTTTGGGCGTTAGTCATCGGTGGCATTGCGTGGCTCGGCGTCATGTTCGCGCGCAACAGCCAGGGCACAGCGGCAACGCCAGGATCGGGACAAACTCCACTAGCGATTTTGCAAGCGCGCTATGCCAAAGGCGAATTGACCAAAGAACAATTCGATCAGGTGCGTCGCGACTTGGGCGCATAAATCAGCGCACCATACCGCACACTCGGAGGATCTCTAGCAGACCAACCGAGTGTGCCTTTGCGTACTCGACGCAATCGTGCTAAGATTGCCGTGTTTGGTAATTTTGCCCAGAAAGTGAAAACCGATGAGTGAATCTAAAACCATTCGAGTCATTCTTGCCGATGACCACGCGGTTGTCCGCAAAGGTATCCGTGAATTTCTCGAAGAAGACCCAGCGATTCACGTCGTCGCCGAAGCGAGCGATGGTGAACAAGCCGTGGCGCTCGTCGCGCGCGAACAACCCGATGTGGCGGTGTTCGATATTCAGATGCCCAAGATGAACGGAATGGATGCAGCGCGGCGCGTGAAAAAAGATTTTCCGCAAACGGGAGTCTTGATGCTCACGGCTTATGATGACGATCCGTACATCTTTGCCGCGTTGCAAGCTGGCGCGAACGGCTATTTACTCAAGACTTCCAGTTCGGACGAATTGCTTCAAGCGGTTCACGCAATTGCCGCAGGTGAATCTGCCTTGTCACCTGTCGTCGCCAAAAAACTCGTCGCGCGTGCAACTGGGAACGAAGCAACAGAAAAAAATATCGAAGCGTTGACCGACCGCGAGATGGAAATTTTACAACTGGCGGCGAAAGGAATGGGCAATAAACAAATCGGGGTCGCCTTGTCGATCAGCGATCGCACCGTGCAAGGACATCTCGCCAACATCTACGGCAAACTCCGCGTCAGCACGCGGACCGAAGCCGTGATGTTTGCGGTGCGCGAGAAATGGATTGCATTGGAGTAGACAGTAGACAGTCCACAGTCGCCAGTAAAACAAATTGACGGTGGACTGTGGACTGGCGACCAACGACTATGTTCAAAGACCTCCGTTCTCAAATTCTCCTCTGGACGATTCTTCCGCTCGCCGTGATTCTCGTTGGCGTCGCGTATTTCGGCGTCAATAGTCATCAAATGGCGATGCGCGAAATGGTGCTCGAACGCGACGGCGCGATGGCGCGCGAAGTGGCGGCGCGTCTCTCCGAATCTCTCATCAACCACGTGGCAATCCTCCAGTCCCTTGATTCGACGCGACCTGAATCCTGGGACATTCAACGCACTGTGTTCGATGGCGGAATTGCTACGTTCGATTTGAAGGGCACATTATTGAATGCGACGCCATCGAGCCAGGTGTGGCAAACGCGGCAGACCCTCGTTCAAAATTTAATGACGAGCCGCACAACCTTCTCGTTGCCTATCTCGGATAATGGCACAGCGCGGGTTCTCGTGGCGCGTCAAATTGACCCAGGTTTGCTGGTTGGCGCATTTACCTTGCCGCCATTTGGAAATATTGGCATTGGTGCACACGGGGTCGCTTATATCGTAGATGGAAGCGGCAAAATTATCGCGCACCCTGATCCGACCCGCCTCGGTGAAAATATGTCCCAGCACGAAGGCATCGCCGAAGTGATTCGCGGCGAAACAGGCGCAACCTTTCATCACGCCGCGAACGGCGCGGAGCTGGTCGTGGGTTATACGCCGATCGCATCTACTTCCTGGGGCTTGATCGTCGAAGAACCTTGGGCAGACGCTATTGACCCAATGTTTCAATATTCCGTGCTGTTGCCCCTGGTGCTTGCGCTCGTTGCTATCGTCGCGCTCGGCGCGCTCTATTTCGGTGTGCGCAATGTGCATCAACCGATGCAACGCCTCGCGCAAGCCGCGAATCGCATCGCCTATGGCGATTATCAAGCGGCGAAAACCCAGGTCGGCGGCATCCACGAAATCGAAGAACTGCGCGAGACGCTGGACTCGATGGCGCAACAGGTGAGCGCGGCGCACAATGCAATGCAAAATTACATTACGGCGATGACGCGCGGACAAGAAGATGAACGGATGCGGCTGGCGCGTGAATTGCACGACGATACGATTCAATCGCTCATTGCACTGCAACAAAGAATTGAAATGGTGGAAAAATCGTTAGGCAAAGACCCAACGATTACCGCAACCAAAATCAAGGAACTGCGCGAACTGGTTAGCACCTCGTTGACTTCGGTGCGCCGATTCGTGAGCGATTTGCGCCCGACGTATCTCAGTGAACTGGGATTGATTCCCGCGCTTGAAATGCTGGCGAAAGAATCACGTGCGCAATTTCATATTGTCGGCGAAGAGCAACGCTTGGATTTAGAGCGCGAGCTCGCGCTGTATCGCATCGTGCAAGAATCGTTGCGTAACATTGCCAAGCACGCGCAAGCGCAAAATATTTCTGTCACAGTTTCGTTCGATGAGCGCCAAGTGACGGCGACGATTGAAGACGATGGCATTGGTTTCGTCGCGCCCGATGTACCAACATCGTACGCCCGCGCGGGACATTTCGGATTGATGGGAATGCAGGAACGCGCGCAGTTGTTTGGCGGGAATGTGTACGTAAAATCGGAACCTGGGAAAGGCACACGCGTGATTGCCTGTGTGCCAATTGGAAGCTAGAGATTAGAAATTGGAGATTGGAAAACCTTGCGGCGGATTCAGTCCTTCGCAAGGTTTTTTTATTTTCATCCGCGTTTGTCCGCGCTCGTCTGCGTCCGATTCAAATTGGCAATACGCCATTTGGCGTACTCGCCAA
>JBBIUF010000098.1:0-13603 GCA_037440365.1 Chloroflexota bacterium | reverse complement strand
TCCGCTCGACGAGCGATATGCAAACGTGGTGGACCTCGCGCGTGCGCGTGCCTGGGATGAAATCGCACATCAACGTCACGGTATACGACAGCACCTGGGAAGCCAGCGAGTCAAACGAATTCGACCGCAACGAAAATGTTGTCGCCTGGGTCAAGAACGACCATCTCGGCTTTGTTGTGCATTACACCTATCAAGGCATCGTCCACACCTACTATCCCGATTTTCTCCTGCGCCTGAAAACAGGTGAGATGTGCGTGCTTGAAACCAAGGGCATTGATAATCAGCAGAACCAAACCAAGCGCAAGTTTTTGGACGAGTGGGTGCAAGCGGTCAACACGGATGGACGCTTTGGCAAGTGGAAGTGGGCAGTGTCGAAAAGCCCAGCGGATATCAAGGGCGTGCTGGAGAAGGCGCGTGAGGAAAACAAGTAAACTGGGCCTGTCAATGCGGATTTTTTCTAGCTCAACATTAGCCTCGTTGTCTTTCTGTCATTGCGCCAATTGGGAATAAATATTTGCGTTGCCTTGCAAGCATCGGCAGTTTGTTTGTCACCGAGCAGACGGTGGCTGGACTTGATGTATGTCAAATCAAGCAACCGGTAAGAAATAAAAAAGATCCGGTGGATCACGCTGATCCACCGGATCTTGGGTCTGTCAAGCAGGCATAGTTTGAGCTCTAAACATATAGCCATACACGATCAACCCCTCCTTGCCATACTCGCGCAGTTTGCGCGTCACCATCTCCATCCGCTGACCAATTTTCAACTCGTCCGCGTTGGTATCCGTGATTTGCGCTTCGACCATCGGACCTTCGTCGAGTTTGACGATGCCCACGGTGTACGGCAACTTGTCCTCAAAGCCCATCGGCGCGGCATGTAACGTGCTAAACGAATACAACACACCGTGCCCATCAAATTCATGCGGTGTCATGTTCGTGGATTTGCAATCGAGGCATACATCGCGCGGCGGAAAAAATTTCGCGCCACAATTCGCGCATACTGTGCCTTCCAGCCGATACCGCTGATCCTTCAAACGCCAATTCATTGCGAGATTCATAACAACCTCAATGTTCCAATTGCCCAATGCGCCAAACCTAGTTGCATTTCCGATATTGGTTCGTTGCCTGATTGGTTAATTGGTAAAAATGTGCGTGACCGCATTTGCCGCCACGCCGCCCAGCGATTGCGTCATCGCAATGTGCGCGTCTGGCACCTGGTTCTTGCCCGCTTCGCCGCGCAGTTGCGTGACGGCTTCGACCGCTTGATACACACCGGTTGCGCCGACGGGATGTCCGCGCGCTTTCAAGCCGCCCATTGTGCTGATCGGCAATTTGCCCTGCGGCGAAATTTCGCCTTCGCGCGCAAAGCTCGCGCCGCGTCCGCGTTCCGCAAACCCAGCCGCTTCCAGCGACATGACACTCATGATCGAAAACGCATCATGCACTTCAAAGAGATCAATATCTTGCGGACGCACATTCGCTTGCTGGTATGCTTTTTTCGATGACAACTCGACGGCCGAGAGCCACATGGGATCGCGGCGATCATGCAAGCCCAGTGAATCGGTGGCGACGGTGCTTGCGGCGATCTTGACCGAGCGCGGGCCATTGCCATTCATTTTTTCCGTCGCCATTAGCACCACCGCCGCCGCGCCATCGCCAATCGGCGATGAATCCATGACGCTGATCGGATCGGCGACATTACGCGCGCGCTTGTATTGTTCCAGCGTGATCGGCGACGGGAACATGGCATACGGATTATTCGCGGCGTTGGCGTGGGCGTTCATCGTGAACATCGCAAAATCTTCCGGCACGAGATCGTATTCGTACATATAGCGGCGCATCAACAGCGCATTGAGCGCGACAAATGAAATGCCGTGAATCGTTTCGTAATCGGCATCCGCCGCCATCGCGAGCGACGCGGTGGTGGTGCAGTTGGACGATTCGGTGAGTTTTTCCGCGCCTGCGACAATGACCACGTCGAATTGCCCCGACGCGACGGCGAGATAGCCCACGCGCAATGCGCCGCCACCGCCGCCGCACGCCGCTTCGATTTTCAACGCTTCGATGCCGCGCAAGCCAACCTGGTCGGCGACGAGCGCGCCCAGATTTTCTTGCCCGGTCAATTCGCCGCTCAGCATGTTGCCCACATAGATCGCTTCGGCATGATCCACGTGCGCGTCTTGCATTGCGCCCAATACGGCTTGCGTTGCCAGCTCGCGCAACGATTTATTCCAATGTTCTTTGACTTGAGTCTGTCCCACACCCACGACCGATACATCACGCATGTCAACCTCCAGTAAGCAGTGTTCAGAATTCAGTGTTCGGTATTCAGTCTCAATCGGAAGACGGGATACTGATGACTGAATCCTAGTTCATAATCAATTTGCCGCGATACCGCGCATAGACCGCGTAATCAATTTCTTCGCGGCGTTGCACATACCACATGGTTTTGGGCGCTTTCGCGCGCCGTTCCAAAATCTTGTCCGTGACGACGAACGAAAATGCGTCGCTCCCCGCGCCACTGCCGAACGAACACATCAAGATGCGATCCCCAGGTTTCGCTATATCCAGCACCGCAGTCGTGCCGATCATCGCCGCGCCGGAATACGTGTTGCCAATTTTGCCAGAGAGCAAGCCGAGGCTTGTTTGCTCTGGTGTAAAGCCCAGCTTTCTTGCCGCTGTCTGTGGAAATTTCACATTGGGCTGATGAAAGATCGCGTAGGTAAAATCGCTCGGTTTCAAATTCATGCCTTCGAGCAAACCGCGCGCGCCGCGCGTCACGTGATCGAAATACGCCGGCTCGCCCGTAAAGCGATTGCCGTGTTCAGGATAATGCTGATGCTCGCGGCGGAAAAAATCCGGCGTGTCGGTGACGTACGAATACGACGCTTCCAAAATCGCCAGTGAATTTTCGGCGGGGCCAACGATATACGCCGCGCCGCCCGCGCCCGCCGTGTATTCGAGCGCATCGGCGGGACGACCTTGCGCCGTGTCCATGCCAATCGCCAGTGCGTACTCGCCCATCTCCGAGCCAACGAGACCGATCGCGGCTTGCATTGCCTCGGTTCCGGCTTTGCAGGCAAATTCCCAGTCGCCTGCCAAGACTGAACCGGCCGCGCCAATCGCGTCAGCCACCATCGTGGACGATGGCTTGACCGCATAGGGATGCGATTCACTGCCGACCCAGACTGCGCGCAATTCGTTTGCCGCGATCCCAGCGCGCGCCAAAGCATTGCGCGCCGCCTCGATGCTCATGGTGACCGTGTCTTCGTCCAAACCTGGGACGGCTTTTTCTTCGATGGGCAAGCCGTCTTCCGCGCCGCCCCACACGCGCGCGATCTCTTCCGCGCGAATGCGATAGCGTGGCACATACGCGCCGTAGCCAATTATTCCAACTTGCCGCTTGGGTTTCATGATTGACATTGTGTCTCCGTAACCATGCATACATGTATACATGTGGATAGGTAAATACGTGTTTACCTATCGGGGTGCGTTACCTGCGTGTGGGCGAATGTGGACAATGCTTGGGGCAGGAAAAAACCAAAGCCACGTTGCACGAAATGCTTGACTGCCCGAAGGGCGTGCCGCACGCGAAGCGTTCCACACGTCAGGTGCACGCTGTGTTAGCCCGCTTTTGGATTGAAAGCAAGGCTTTATTAAACGTCTAGTTTTCTCTCGCCTAACCATTTCACCATTTGAGGATTACGATGGTCAAAGAAACTACTTGTCTTGGTATCTAAAGTTGTAATGGTCGCCATGTCATCCGGGCTTAATTCAAAATCAAATACATTGATATTTTCTATCATGCGCTCTTTGCGAGTTGATTTTGCAAGGGCAATGATTCCTCTTTGCACAAGCCAGCGCAGAATTATTTGTGCAATACTTTTTTTGTGTTGTGTGGCGATTGAGAGCAATGACTCATTTTGAAAAATATGATTCTTTCCCTCTGCGAATGGAGCCCACGCTTCAACCTGAACCCCGCTGTCTTGCAAAAACTTTTGCGTGTCAATTTGTTGTTGGAAAGGATTTACTTCAATCTGATTTATCGCAGGCGTTAGGTTATTATGAATCATCAAGTCCATAATTCGGTCAGGGTGAAAGTTGGAAACTCCGATTGCCCTGATTTTGCCTTGTTGATACAGTTCTTCCATTGCGCGCCATTCACCATACACATCGCCGTAGGGTTGATGGATTAGATATAGGTCAATGTAATCCAATTGCAAACGCTTTAGAGAATTTTCAAAGGATTTGATTGTGCCCGCATAACCAATTCTCTGAATAAAAACCTTTGTGGTCACAAACAATTTTTCTCTCGCAATGCCGCTTTGTTTGATGCCTCTGCCAACTGCTTCTTCATTCAGATAAGAAGCGGCGGTATCAAGATGAGTATAGCCAGCTTCAATAGCGTTAACCACGCTTCTTTCACATTCACTTGAATCAGTTATCTGAAAAACGCCGAAACCAAGAATAGGGATTTCAACGCCGTTATTCAATTTTATATTCTGCATAATTCTTTCTTTTTGCGTAGGTTATGTTTTACGCTTGATTTATCAAGACGCGGGCTAACTACCTATTGACCTGTTTACCTGCGTTACCCGCTTGCGATGCCCATTGCACCGCCACGCCGCCGTACGCGCCGATGAATGCTGGCACGAGCGCGACACACGACGCGAGAATGTCCGGGCGATACGCAAGTTTCAAGCCGACCGCAAATGCGGTGAACTCGGTGAGCGGAACCCAGATGCCGAGCAGGATTGCCCACAACCAGGCGTATTGCGGTTTGGCATAGCCCGCGAAAAATCCAAAGACCAAGAGCAGGAGAAAGGTCATTTGCACGTCGCTCTTCAAATCGGACAAACCGATGATGACACCGAGGAACGCGGTGAGCAATGGCAACCACAAGTTCGGTTTGAGCCACAGCAAAATTGCCGCGATGGGCAGAAATAATACGAGCGAGTTGAACACGATCACGGTGAATAGAATTTGACTAGCCATTTTACTCCATGTGCGCTAGTTCGATAGTGAGTTCGTGCGATAGTTGAAAACCAACCACCCAACTACCAAACCATCTAACTAGCGCGCGAACGGATAAATCTCATCCGCGATCCAATAGTTCGTAAACACAAATGCGATCAATGTTCCCAAGAGCCATAAACTGATTCGCCAGCGGTGCCATTGCGCGCGCAACGATGAACCTTGCAAAGGAATGTCGATGAGATACACCGCGCTGTAACACACGTTGGCGGCGATGGTGAAAAAGATCAAAAAGGGAATTGCTTCCGATGATGGAGCCGCACTAAAGTGGGGCCACGTCAACACGATCCAACCGATAAAGACCAACGCGAGAATCACATTGTAAATGATCCGACGCCGTTCCCAATATCGAACGGTGTCGCGCAGAATGTCATCCATGCGAATGCCCCACCAATTCCTTTGCGCGCGTGATGCGGACATTGTTTTCTGCGACGATTTGATCGGCAATGCGATCAATGGCGTTGCCGGTTGCGCCAGCGGCAATGGCGACCTGGCGCGCGTGCAGTGCCATGTGTCCTTGCTGAATACCTTCGGCGGCGAGCGCGCGAATCGCGCCAAGATTTTGTGCGAGCCCAACGCACGCTAAAACACCCGCAAATTCTTGCGCGGTCTTGACATCCAAAATTTTCAGCGCGACCTGGGCGAGTGGATGTGCGCTGGTTGTGCCGCCGATAATGCCGCTGACAATCGGCAATTCAATCGAGCCGATCAGATCGCCGTTCGTGTCGCGATCCCATTTCGTCAACGCGCGATAGTGTCCGTCGCGCGCGGCAAAGGCATGTGCGCCAGCTTCTGCGCCGCGCCAATCGTTGCCTGTTGCGGCGACGACGGCATCAATGCCATTCATAATTCCTTTATTGTGCGTCGCCGCGCGGTAGGGATCAACTTCCGCGAGTGTTTGGGCAATCACTATGTTACGCACCACAGCGTCGCCAAGTTCTTCGCGTTTCACGCGACATGCCGCGCGCGCGAGGCGTTTGTCGGCAAGGTTCGATAGAATGCGAAGCACCACGCGCCCGCCGGTCAATTGTTCGATGAGTGGTCGAATGGTTTCGCACGATGTATTCACCGAGTTTGCGCCCATCGCGTCGCGGACATTGACGAGCAAATGGATCACCAGCATCGCGCCGACGCGGGTTTCGGCAAAGGTGCGGACTTGGAAATCGCGGACGCCGCCGCCAAATTCGATCAGCGTGGAGGTCGAGTTGGCCAGCGCAATAATTTCGTCGCGTGCCGCGAGGATTTTTTCGCGCGCCACGTTTACATCAGTCACATCCACCACTTGGACTTGGCCGATCATGACCGGCGCGTCTACATTTGCGGTAAAGCCGCCCGCATCGCGCACCATTTTTGCCGCGTGACTCGCCGCCGCTACCACAGACGGTTCTTCGATGACCATCGGCACGAGATAATCGCGCCCGTTGATTTGAAAATTCGCGGCAACGCCGAACGGGAAACCGTAAATACCGATGACGTTTTCGATGAGGCGATTGGCAAAATCGGGCGACAAACCGCCCGTTTTGAGCGCGGCGATCTGGTCTTCTGTCAAGTTGCAACGCGCGGCAATTTCCGCTTGGCGTTCAGCAATATCGAGTTTATAGAACCCTGAAAGACGGGACAAATCAGTCACAACGGTCTCCTTGCGTGAAACTGTGGCAATTATATACGGATCGAACTATCAAAAGCTATCAGACGATAGGGATTTACTATCATTTAACGCAAAAGCAGAGATATTTTTTGAAAATATCTCTGCTTTTGCGTTTTTTATGGAAACAGGACTTGTCATTTATCTGCACCATTCTCGCTCGTCCGTGTCCCGTTTTCTGCTTCCGATTTGTTCTGTTCTTCCATCGTTTCAAGCGTTTTTGCCACTTCTTGGATCGCGATGCGTTGTTTGCGGTACAAATCGCTTTCGCTCATTGCCAGTTTGAGCGCAATTTCGCGGATTTTCTTGCCCTGGAGGAATTTCAACTCGAGGATATTGTACAGTAACCATTCCGGCGCGTTGAGCGAGCGTTCGCCATCGGGTTTGAGTGTTTCAATGGCGCGGGCGATTTGCGCGCGCAAGGCGCGGGTTGGACTGCCCTCGTATTCGTCAAGCGAATCTTGCACGATGCTCAAATGCAAAAGCGGATTATCCGTGAGTTTTGGGCCGCCCCAATAGTGATCGAGGGCGTCTTTCACGGCGCGGTGAAAATCCGGCGATTGCACCGCTTCTTCTTCGACGCGCTCGGTGGCAATTGCACCGATAAAACGCGGTTTGCCACGCGCGCGTTGCAACAATTCGATCTCGCTGGTGATTTCTTCCAAGACGCTAAAGAGGCCTTGTTGTAATTGTCGGTCTTCGAGCGCGAGTTCGGCTTGGCGGGTCAATGCGGCAACAAGACCTTGTTCGCGTTCGGTGAGATTGGGCGTGGGCGCGCGTGCGGCGACGCCCAGCACACCGATCACCGCGTCGCGTGATTTTGCTTGCAAGCGCCACAGCCAAAAACCATCACTGACGATAAAACTGCCGCGTGGCGCATCGCGGTTGCCGATGAGTTCGGTGAGATTCGTCGCGCCGAGAAAATAGATCGTCTGTTCGCGTTCGCCGGCGAAGGTTTCGATTTTCCATTCGTCGTCTTCGGGCGCGACGACGAACCCGGTTTCGGCTTGGAGCAGATCGCATGTCGTCGTTAAAATATTTTCGAGCAATTGGCGCAAATCGCTGGTGGTCAGCAAGCGTTTGTCAATTTCCTGGATGCGTTCCAATTCTTCGCGGTCGCCCCAGAAAATCACTTTGTCGATCCAGGGTTTGGCGAAATTGATCACGAGTTCGAGCGAGACGATCGCGCCAATCACCAGCGCAAACAAAATTGTCTCACGCGTCAAGCCCAGCCATTTTTCAACGGTGGGGACGGAGAGCATCAAACCGATGACGGCAGTGGCTACGAGCGGTCCGCGTAACAGATAATGCACTAGGTTGTGCTTGATCACGCGGTCAGGCGAAAGGGCGCCTTGGTAGGCGACGGTGTACGCCATCACGACGATCATCGCGCCGACGCCGATCTTGGCGATCAGGTTGAGCGACAATAACAAGGGTGGCGAAAACTCGGCGGGAAAGCTGGCGATGATGAGGTAGGGGAACACGCCGAGCGCGGGCGCAAAAAACGCCGCGCCGAGATAGGTCATCCGGCGGCGTGTCGTTGACGTCAGACAGCGGCGGCGTGCTTTGCGGATGTTATAGACGCCCCAGAAGGTGAGCGCGAAAAAGAATAACGCAAAGAGCGGAAAGAGCGGACCGGCTTCCAGTTGCGTGGCGAGTGGATAGAAAAAACCACCGTGAACAACCAGGTCGCTAAAGGCAACGAGGATCAGAAATGTGGCACTGGTGAGATACGAGAGGGCGACGGCGACGCGGCGGCGGCGCGAGTACGCGTTCGTCGAGCGCAAGAGTGCGTCCGAGAAATGCAAATAACCGGCGGGGATAAAGGCAATGCCCAGCCACTTGAACTTGAGCCACACCACCGCATCGGCGAGCGTGTCCATGCGTTGCAGAAACACATCGCCGATATAAATGATCGTGATAAAAGCGAGGAGCCAGGAAAAGGTGCGCGCAACTGAATTGCGAAAATTGTTTGCGGCGAGATAGAGAAAGAGCGAGAATGAAACAATAATGATCGCGGCGGAAAAAGTGATGTTAGCTAACGCAAGCGTTGAGATCAGGAGGTTGAACATAAAAATGGTGAGTGGTGATGATGTGTGACGCACTAACAAACAGTTTGCTCGTCATGCGTTACGTGTCACATTTTAGATATGTAAAATCCAAACCAAATAATAATATGTAAACACGGCGGTAAACAACAAGCTGTCTACGCGATCCAACAAGCCGCCGTGACCCGGCACGATATTGCCGGAATCTTTCACGCCGGTTTGGCGCTTGAGGAGTGATTCGGCGAGATCGCCAAAGGACGAAGCAATGCCGATGCCGAGACCGAGTAGGGCGCTGTGAAGCGGCGGCAAGCCTGCTAGTGTGCCCATCGCGAACATTGCCAACGTCGCGGCAAGCCAGCCACCGCACGCGCCTTCCCAGGTTTTCTTTGGGCTGATCTTCGGAAAAAATTTGTGCTTGCCCATCCGAGTCCCGGCAAGGTATGCGCCGGTATCGGCCGCCCACGCCGTCGCCAGCGCGAACGTGGTCCAGATCACGCCGTTCGGCAAGGCGCGCACCAAAATAAAAAACGCGCCGAGCCAGCCCACATAGAGCGCGCCCGCAAACGTAATGCCCCAGTCGACGAGCCAGTGTTCGTCGTGTTTGAACACCGCGGCGACGAGCGAGACAATCAGGGTCAGGGTCAGTACGTCGCGGGTGATGTTGGTCGTTAGTCCTGGCACGCTCCAATGTTCGGTTTCGTAGATGGCATTAAGCAAGATCAACGCAATCAAGGCGAGGCCGATGGTCAGACTGGGATGATGCCCGGCGTTGCGCGCCATGATGAACAGTTCGTATCCGGCATAGACCAGAGCCGCGAGTACCGGCAAGAAAAATGCGAGTCCGCCAAAATACACGGACCCGAGAATGAGCGGAATCAAAAAAAAGGCGGTGACGAGGCGGGTTCTTAGCACGGTGTTGGCTCGCGTGGACTAGACGTTCTCAAGTTTGCCAAAGCGGCGGTGGCGCTGGCTAAAGGCGACCAGCGCGTGATAAAATTCAGCCTGGTTGAAATCGGGCCAGAGTGTGGGCGTGCTGTAATACTCGGCATACGCCGCTTGCCAGATCAAAAAATTCGACAGGCGCATTTCGCCTGCGGTGCGGATGATCAGATCGGGGTCGGGCAAGCCCGCCGTATACAAATAGCTGGCGAACGTGGCTTCGGTAACTTGCTCCGGCGTCAGATGATCCGCGAGCATGCGCCGCACGACATTCAGAATTTCGGCGCGTCCGCCGTAATTGAACGCGACGTTGAGGATGATGCGGTCGTTGCCTTTGGTCAATGCGACCGCGCTCTGGACGGCTTGGCGCATGTGATCGCTGATGCCTTCCAGGTTGCCTACATGGCGGAGTTGCACCCCGTTCTGGTTCAGTTCTGGCACTTCCCGCACGATGGTATCTTCCAAAATTTCGAGCAAGCCATGCACTTCGTCTTCGGGGCGGCCCCAGTTTTCTGTAGAAAAGGCATAGAGCGTCATCACCTTGACGCCAAATTCCACCGCGCTTTCTAACACGCGCCGGATATTTTCCGTGCCGGCGTGATGTCCCGCGAGGCGTGGTTGCCCGCGCCGGGTTGCCCAGCGTCCATTGCCATCCATAATAATGGCGACATGGGTCGGAATTTTGGTGAGTGCGCTTTTATCGAATTCCATAGTTGGTTAGTTGCCTAGTGACCTGGTTGGATAGTTGGGTGGTTGACTGATGTCGCGACCCAACTGCGGGACGCGCAACTAGACTTCCATGATTTCGGCTTCTTTGGTTTTGGTGATCTGATCCACCAGCGCGATGTACTTGTCGGTGATTTCTTGCAGGAGGTCTTTGCCTTTGAATTGTTGGTCCTCGGAAATCATTTTTTCTTTTTCGAGGTCTTCCAAATCTTTCAGCCCATCACGGCGGATGTTGCGGAGGGCGATGTGCGATTCTTCGGCGTGCTTGCGCACAACTTTGGAGAGATCGCGCCGGCGTTCTTCCGTCAACGCGGGGATCGGCAGGCGGATCATTTTGCCGTCGTTCATCGGCGTCAGTCCCAGGTCGGATTTGAGGATCGCTTTTTCGATGGCGTGCAAACTGGAGGCGTCATACGGCTTGATGACGAGCAAGCGCGCTTCGGGCGCCGAGACGCTGGCGATTTGTTGCAGGGGCGTGGGGACATCGTAATAATCTACCTTGAGCGGCTCAACAAGCGCGGGCAAGGCGCGCCCGGTGCGAATGCCCATCAGTTCGCGTTTGAGCGCGTCAATGGTTTTCTTCATTTTGTTTTCGGCATCGGCTTTGACTTCGTCAATCATAGAAACCTCGTGAGGTAGAGACGTTACGCGCAATGCGTTTACTTGGTAATGATGGTTCCGATGGTTTCGCCCATTACGGCGCGTTCGATGGAGCGCGGTTGTGAAAAATCAAGGACGATGATCGGCAAATCGTGTTCCATGCACATGGTAAACGCGGTATTATCCATCACTTGAACTTGTTCCATCAGAATCGCTTCATTATACCGCATCCGTTCAAATTTTTTCGCGTCCGAAAATTTGAACGGGTCTTTGTCGTACACCCCATCCACTTTGGTTGCCTTGATCAAAACTTGGGCTTCGATCTCTTGGGCGCGCAAGGCGGCGGCCGTATCCGTCGTGAAAAAAGGGTTGCCCGTGCCGCCTGCAAAAATCACGATGCGCCCTTTTTCCAAGTGGCGGATCGCGCGACGGCGAATGTACGGCTCGGCCACGGCGCGCATTTCAATGGCGGTTTGCACACGGGTGAACATGCCGCGTTTTTCCAAGGCATCTTGCATGGCGAGCGAGTTCATCACCGTGGCTAACATACCCATGTAATCGGCGGTGGCGCGATCAATGCTTTTGGCATACGGATCGTTGCCGCGCCAAAAATTGCCACCGCCTACGACGATAGCTAGTTCGGTGCCGTGGCTCATCACCGCTTCGATCTCGCTGGCGAGATAATCAACGTCTTGCGGTTCGATCCCAGTGTGTCCGCGCCCTGACATGGCTTCGCCACCCAGTTTTAGCAGAATACGTTTGTACTTGGGCTGATTCATGTCCCCCTCAGGTGTGGCGAAGGGGAAATCAGAGGAAAAAAGGGGAAATCGTGATCCCTCGTTTCCACTAATTTCCCCTTCGATGGTTATGGATTATTCTCCCAGTTCAAAGCGCGTAAAGCGCCGCACGACGATATTCTCGCCGGTCTTGGCAACCGTGGCTTGAATGAGATCGTGAATGGTCTGCGTGTCGTCACGGACGAAGGGTTGGCGCAATAGACACGAGTCTTTGTAAAAACTTTCCATCTTGCCCGTAACAATTTTTTCGATAATGTGCGCGGGCTTGCCATCTGCCAGTGCGGCATCTGCAAACGCTTTTTGCTTTTCTTCTTTGACGGCGGCGGGAATTTCATCTGCCGAAACGTAGATTGGCTTGAGCGCGGCGATCTGCAACGCAATGTCATGCGCGAGTTGCTGAAATTCGACGAGACGCGCGACAAAGTCGGTTTCGCAATTGACTTCAACCATCACGCCGACTTTGCCGCCGGTGTGAACGTAAGTTTCGATCAGCCCTTGCTTGGCGATGCGCTCGGCTTTTTTCTGCGCGGCTTTCATGCCTTTTTCTTTAAGGATGGCGAGGGCTTTATCAAAATCACCGTTATTTTCTTCGATGGTGCGTTTGGCTTCCAAAACGCCCGCGCCCGTGAGCTCGCGAATCTTTTTAATTTGTTCTGCGGTGGCGCTCATCGTTAGACTTCCTTGACTTCGCTGGTGTCGTCGGCTTCAAATTCTGCCGCGTCAATTTCAATCGCGGGCAAATCGAGCGCGGCGTCGGTCAATTCGACCATTGTGCCGGTGTCTTCTTCGGCTTCTGCCGCGAGGACGCCGCGAATGTTTTTGCCTTCGATCACCGCGTCGGCAATTTTGCCGGCGATCAACTTGATCGCGCGGATGGCATCATCATTCGATGGAATTGGGTATGCGATGGGGTTTGGATCAGAGTTGGTATCGCACATGGCGATGATCGGAATGTCCAGCGTGGTGGCTTCGGCGATGGCGTTTTCTTCATGCCGCGTGTCCACGATGAATAGGGCTTTGGGCAAGCGCCGCATTTCCTTCAAGCCACCGAGACGCAGTTGCAATTTGGCGAGTTCACGCGTCAGCAGGAGCGCTTCTTTCTTTGGGAGTTTGTCCAGTTCGCCGGTCGTTTGGCGTTCTTCGAGTTTCAAGAGATAGTCAATGCGGGTGCGAATGGTGCGAAAGTTGGTCAGCGTGCCGCCGAGCCAGCGTTGCGTGACATACGGCATGCCGCACCGGAGTGCTTCGGCTTGGACGGTTTCTTGCGCTTGGCGCTTGGTGCCGACAAACAGAATCGTTCCGCCATCGGCAACGAGATCGCGGGTAGCGGCATACGCTTCTTCGAGCTTGCCCATGGTTTGCTGGAGGTCAATGATGTGGATGCCGTTGCGTTCGGTGAAGATGAACTGACGCATCCGGGGATTCCAGCGGCGGGTGCGGTGACCAAAGTGCACACCCGCTTCGAGCAGGGACTTCATTGGTAAAACAGACACGCTTGCTCCTTGTGTTTTTGCCCAGCGGTTTGATTTTGACTCGGCGAGTCAGGCGCTGGCTTCCGCCCCTATCATTTTCGCGGACTGCCGCATTCCTTTGTCTGCACTCAGGATGCAAGGCACACGTCAGCGAATCAAGGGGCGTGATTGGTAAGCGGGGCGCATTATATAACAAGGCGGATGAAAGAGCAAATGTAAATCAGTTGTCTGTAATCAGTTGTTGGTAAAAAACGTCCGTGTCGTTTAACGCGAGTATTTTTTATTTTTCTGTTGACGCTCTACGGCAAACTCGGTTTTCTTGTGTGCCACTCGGTTGCTTGCTCA
>JBBIUF010000097.1:0-13965 GCA_037440365.1 Chloroflexota bacterium | reverse complement strand
GGCGCAAAATTTTGCGGCACGATATATTGCGCCACGATAACCGGCATCGCACCGCCGCAACGTGGGTGGGGGCGCAAAATTTTGCGGCGCGATATATTGCGCCGCGACAACCGGCACTGCCGTAACAATTATGGGGGCAAATGAGATGGAAAAATATCAGGGCAAATATCGCATCCCCAGCGCGCGTTGGGCAACCTGGGATTATGCCAGCAACGCCGCGTATTTCATCACCATTTGCACCGCCCACCGCCAACATTATTTCGGCGGCGTCGTGAATGGCGCAATGGCATTAACGCCGGTGGGTCAAGCGGCGTTGGATTGCTGGAACGAAATCCCCGCGCATTTTCCGTTCGTCCGATTGGATCAATTTGTCGTCATGCCGAATCACGTCCACGGGATTGTGGTGATTGATAAACAAACCACGGGGGTTGTAGAGACGCAGAATTTTGCGTCTCTACAATCGTCACCCAACCGTTTTGGTCCGCAATCGCAGAACCTGGCATCCATCGTGCGCGGATATAAAATCGGCGTAACCCAATACGCGCACCACAACGATATTTTATTCGCGTGGCAGGATCGGTATCACGATCACGTGATCCGCGGGGCGGCAGAACACCAACGCATTCGTCAGTACATCTGCGATAACCCGCAAAAATGGGCGGACGATACATTTTTTGCGCCGATGTAGAACGCAACATTACGCCCGCCCAGCGAAACGGATCGCCGTTTTTTCTCTGAGTGTATCGTTCAGCACCTTCCAATTGATCAGCCAAACCGAATCCAACCCTGGCGCAGTCACATCGTATTGAATAATGTCTTTTGGTTTTTCCTTGCTCGAACCCAGCGGATCAAAGCACGCGCTCTGGAGGACGCGCACCGAACCCGGGTTTTCATCTGCGCCCACACAACCGATAATTGCCACACGCGGATAAACACCTCGCGGCTTGAGTTTGCGAATGAGCAATACACACCCTTGCCGAACCGCTGAGGCAACTTGATGCGGCGCAGCGGGCGGATACTTGGCATAGCTCACTTCCCAGATCATCACCTGCTCGAAAAAAACAAACAACCCCGTTTGTTCGATCTTGGCGCGCAATTCATTTTGGCTATCGGATGTAAATTGCACAAAGCCCTGAAACTCGCCCGTCTCCGCGCCAACCGTGCCTGAAATCGCAAACGTAAAACCCTCGCTACGTCCATTGAGTTTGGCGTTCTCCGCCAACTCATCGAACGTAGTGATCTCATTGACCATCAATCCTGGCGGCGTGCTTTGATTGGTTTCCCAATAACGCGCCATATCCACCGGATCATGTGTGTTGATTTGGCGCAACGTGGTGTTTTCGCCAACCATTCCCCAAGCAATGACATCCGGTCGCGCGCGCGGGGCATCGTGATTGCTCATGCTTTTCGTCTGACCGCCATCCACAAATAATTTAGAGTGTCGCCTGGGCCGCAACGCGCGCAATCGTTTCAATTGCGATCGCGGACATTGCCGCGCCAAAATCTAGATCGATGTTTTCCATCGTGTCCTGGGTGTCGTGATACCCCGTGCGATTAATGTCATAATTTTCCATCAAAAGCACAACCGGCGCGCCAAGATCGGAAAAAATTTGGCAATCGGTATTGTAGAGCGAACTCTGCGGATCATCCGTCGTGCGAATTTCGCCGTCAAGTGCCAGGTGTTGCGCGCAGTCGGGAATGGTAACGCCATCCTGACTGCGCTTGCCACGTCCGCATCCCCGTCGTTCGTCCCGCTGATTCCACTCGCGCGTGCGCGCATTCCAAACCAGGTTCGCCAAATGCGCTTGCTCGGCAAGCGCGAGCGCCGCGCGCCCTCTGCCCGGCGCAATCTGAAAAATATCTTGCGCGTTGTCGCGATTATGCGCGATCATATCCATCACGAAAACGCCCACCACGCGCACCGCGGATAAATCGATCCGCTGATCCGCGTCCACGCGCAATGTGAGCGTCTGCTCAACCAGGGTTTGGCAGAAATGTCGCGCACCCAAACAATCGGATGGAAATTCTTCGCCGGTCAGATGCAACAACCACACATCGCGTTCCAGTTTGCCTTGGCGCGCCAGTTCCAAAAGAATGGGCGCGGCTTGCAATAAGGTTGCCGTCGCCGAATGGTTATCATCGGCGCCGGCGGCGGCGACGCGCGCGCCTGACCCACCCCGCGATTTTTCGTAGCGATCTTCCATATACGCCGTGTCATAGTGATCGCCCAGGACAACCGCTTCGCGGCGATTCTTGCCCGGAATGACGACGAGGAGATTGCGCTCGCGTTCGTGTCCCGCTTGATTGATTTTCCAACCGCCGAACTGGGGAAAATCAAAATCGGTTTGCCAGCGAAAGGGCAAATCCCCGGCAACCGCTTGGCCGATCATCCCCGCATCGGCAATCGCGTGCCGATGCCGCTCGAGCAAATAATCGCCCAGTTGTTCCAAATCGCGATGATGATGTTCGATCAATTTTTGCGTCGGCGGATCATCCACAACATCGGCGTTATCTTTGTTGAGATACTGACCGTGAGCAAGCGTCAGAATATCGTTCCAATAGCGCTCTTCGTATGCGCGCGTTGCGGTAGCGTCATACGTCAACGCGTCCGGCAACGTTTGATCCGGCTGGCACATGGCTTGAATGACCTGGTGCATCCGTTTGCCCTCGGCGCGATTCGTCGTATGTGCGGACAAGGTGTTGAGCCAATCGTCCAGGGATTCCGCTTTGGCCATCCGAATCAATTGGCGCGCGAAATGGGTTGCCAGCGGTTGTCCACCGCGTTCAGTCCACGCATCCAAAAGCGCGACCAGGTTCAACGCGGTTTGATGGGCATAGTGATCGTGTTCGGTTTCAAAATTGGTCAACGCCGACACATAATTTTCGCGGGCAAGCAAACGCGGGAACAGTTCAAGTGGATGCGCGAGATCGGGCGCGTCCGCCGGATACGCGGTGAAATAACCGAGCGGCGCATCGTCAATCCATTTGATTTGCCCCGCGTGATGCGATAGACACGCCGCGAGCGGACGATGCCAATAGACCTCGTGCAAGCCAACGCGCATCGCTGGAAACTGAAACCGATAGCGAAAATTTCCACCGCGGAGCAATGTCGCCGCCGCGCGTTCAATGTCGGCGCGCGATGCCCTAGGACCATCGAGCAATAATTCCGCGTTCTCGCTCCACAGTTGCGCGTTGCGCGCCAGCGGCTTGTCATACAGATCCAACGCGTCGAGCGCGGTGCTGAACAACACCTGGGTCAGCTTGTCTACTTTGACGCTCTTGGCAACGCCATCGTCATACCGATGCACGCGATTCCAGCGATTGGTGCGGCGATAGGTGTTGAGCAATAATTCAGCTTGCACCTGCGATTCGGATTGATCGGCGCGGGGCTCGTGGAGCCAGCCCGATTGCGGCACGCGAATGCCATCCGGGCCGCCATGACGAGCCACGAGACGCTGGAGCGGCATTTGGATCGCAAATGGAAATTGCGCTTGCCCATGCAAATAAGTTGGAATGCCCCAAAAGATGAGACTGCCGGGGAATGGCAAGAGATGCAATTGACCCGCCAGGTATTTTTCTTTCACCTCAGTGGGCAAACGATCAAAGGGGCAAAAGGTCAACAGATATTTGACCGCTTCAAAAGTGGATGCGGGATCAATCATAAATTGCCGCGTCCAAGTTGGCAGTGGGCTGACATTCCAATACGGATACGACAAATTTTCAGGCGACGGCAAAATGCGAAAACCCATTTGCGTTAATTGCGCCGCATTCTGTACCTCTGCGCCATAGGCGTCGTGAAAAATTTTCGCGATGAACGCCATGGCTTGGGGTGCGGGCAATTCTTGTTCCGGCGCCGAGTAAAACGATTTCCAAAAAGCGCGCTCGGGACCTTGCTCACTCCCGCCAAACAACGTCCAGCGTACGCGCCCCATATCGTCCTGGGTTCTGGATAACGCGAGTGGCAGAAACGTTACATAGCGCTCGTGTTCGAGGTGTCCGGCGCGCAGGGCAATTTCAGGCGGCCAGTACGGATTGTCGGCAAGGTTGCGGCGTTGATGCCCCGCGATATGATGCGCCGGCAGGCCGCGTCCCAGCTCAAGCAATTGTCCCAGGATTTGCCTAGCGATATTTTCGAAACCGGGATTGAGTTCATACGCTTGTTCAATTTCAGATATACGCCAGCCATAGGGATCATCTTCGGCAAAGATCAACGATTCGATCGCGCCATAGGGACTGCCGCCCAAACGCGGCGGCGGCATAAATTCGGAATAGGCCGGGAGCGGAAAACGCCCCGCGCCTTGAAACCACGGGTAACCGGCGAGCAAGTGCTTCCAGCCAACCGCATCCAATGTGGACATGGTGATCTCCTCCTAGCGCACATAGCGGAACACGGAAACGATTGTAGCGCAAACAATGCGCGTGTCAACCGCTTTAGCCGAGCTTGACAACCGCATCCGCTGTTTTCAAATCTCGCAATGTACGTTATATTTAGCGCGGCAAGGGGTACGATCAATACAACCTGCAATCGAAACACAGAGGTGCAACCATGACACCCAAACAGAAGAACCTTCTGCTCAAACTATTCCTGGGAAACTTGATCGTCTATGCAATTCTCGCAATTTTTGTGTTCAAGCCACCGCTTCCGCAACTTGCCGATCTGATCGCCCTCTTGCCATCGCGCGTTCCCAGCCAAGCACCAACCCCCAAGCCCCTGCCAACACCGACGCGGTTACCTTCCACGATACCCACGGTTCTGCCCAAACCCACCATCCGCGTCGTGCGCGCCAGCGTGCCAACGCTGTTGCCCCAGCCCAATCCGTCCGGCGCAACCGGCGCTAATCCAGCCAGCCCTCTCGTACCCATAAATGGTTGGCAAACGCTGAGTGCTGGATCATCCGTCTGGTACGTCATCGGCGACGGCGGCGTCCACATGGATGTCGCTATGCAAGCCAAACCGCTCGATGGCGTGACCTTTGAGGTGTACGCGCCGGCTCAATTGGATCAACCGATAGGACATGGCACGTATCAAACGCAGACCGATAGTCTAGTCTGGGCGGGCGGACAATGGCAAGCCAATGGCAATTGGTTAGCACGCATTCTCAATCGCAATCCCATGGCAGTGCAATACAAATTCACCAGCTCCGCCAAAGACATTCACAACAAATCCTGTCGCAGTTATTGGGAAACGCTTGGTGGTTCGCCCGTGTATTGGACCGTGTGCGAATAGATACACTGATCCGTGTCAGGCGATTGTTTCGGGTTCGGAGCCGAAATAGTTTCAATGCGCGCGGACGCCACAACAACAAGGCGAGGCGAGTTGGCCTGACTCACCTGGCCTTGTTTTATTTTTAAAGCTTGTTCAGCCAGCCCGGACTCAGCGTTTAGAGTGTTGGAGCAAAAAATTCACAACCAGTTGGCTAACTGACACGCTCTGTCGAGTGCGTGGATCGTCTAACCTGCTTGAGATGCTATGCGTAGCGCCCGTGATCGCATACGCATCAATCGCCGTTCCATTTTTGCAACCTGTATAACTTGCCAAAACGGTATTACCACTGGTCTGACGTTGAGCCGTTTCGGGACAAGCATTCGCTTGCGTCCAGAACGTCATACTCGCGTTTACGCGCTCGAACGAAATTTGCGTATCCGCCGTACCATAGATCACCATGACGGATACCGGTTGCGTTGGCGCGTGGGTTTGCGCTGGCAATGCGCCCGCAATGGCGGCGATGCTCGCAATCTGATCGGACAATTCAATCCCCAAGAGATGCGCCAAGGTCGCGCCCGTGGACACGCCAACCACGTGCGTTCTGCGCGGATCAGTGACCCAGGTCGAGCGCGCCGTTTCGATGAGCGCGCGAATAAAATTGACATCCGCGCTTGTCCATCCTTGTGCCCCGCCGATACTATCCGGGTATAAAATAATAAATTCGGATTGTTCTGCCAGTTGATCCAGTTGGCTCGCAGGGATCACGTCACCCGTGATATCTTCAGACCGCAATACGATCAGCAACGGAAGCGCATCAGTCAAATTGATCGCTTGCGGCACATGCGCGCGATAGGTCCTGAGGCGGCCATCGACCTGCACCGACCCGGTGCGGTCGCCGGTTTGAAGCGCGGGTTTGGGTTGCGGCGGCGCGCCGGAGAGATCGAGCGTTGGACTGCGCGTAACACTTGGGACAGTTCCAGTGGCTTGCGCGCTGACGGAAACCGTTGGCGCGCGGGTCGGCGCAGGTGTCGGCGTGCTGTTCGCCGACGACACCCCCAGACATCCACCGAGCGTGATCAACAAAATCAAATGAACCAAGCCAATTTGAACATAACGTGACATGGCGGTGCTTCTTTCAAAGCGAACCACAACACCATCGCGGCTCGCGTGACATTGTGTGAAAAAGCCGAGCAAACAGTGCGCGCTTGCTCGGCTTTATATTCACACCTGTTCGATAGCGCTGATTGGCACAGAGCTAGTTTTGCACACGGCGATTTTTTCGTCGCCACGTGGATGTCAACACACTCGCGCCAAGAACGATTACGCCCATTCCGCCGATAATGAGCGCGTGGAATGCGCTATCATCAGCCGCCGCAGAAAACGTATTGAGCGCAACCGCCGTCGGTCCACCGATATTGATTTCCCACATTCCGCGCCCGTGCGTCGCAATTTTCAACAAGCGATACGGTTCCGAAATCGCCATGTCGAACACCGCGACGATGGGCAAGCCCGTTCCATACGGCGCCCAGGTTGCGCCACTATCTGTCGAAGCATACACGCCAACATCCGTCCCAGCGAACAGACGCGACGGGGTGCCGCCATCCACGACAAAAGCGTTCACTGGCACATCCGGCAAGCCATTATTAATCCCCGTAACCACCGGTGTCGTATCCAGGTTCGTGACTTGCCAGACGTGCGACTGCGCCGTTGAGGTGCCGCCAAAGTAGCCGCCGAGTGTGATGTACGCGGTGTACTTGCCCGCGCTCGTTGGCTCGATCACCGCGCGCGTAATGTATTTTGCCGGGATACCGCTCAACGCGGTCAGCGTAGACGATCCTAAAATAGTGTAATAGACATTGCCGTTTTGCAAACCGACGATTCGCACGTTATCATCCCAACGCGAAATGCCGATCGCGCTCACCGCTTGCCCTGAAACAAAGGGCGCTTGGCTAACCGCAGTCATCGTCGTGCCCTGGTTTGTGGATCGGTAAAGCCGGTCCGTGCCAAAGTAAACTGTGTTAGGACTGCCTGGACCCAATGCCATCGGCGCGTAAAACAGAATTGCCGAATCAGCGCAACTGATGCCATTGGCTGTGCCGCCGCAACCCAGAAAAGCCCACAAACCATCCGACGCATTCGCGGTGGTCGTCACCCGCGCCAAGCCCATGGACGTTCCTGCTGAATTGGAATACGTGTGATACATTGTGATATTCGTCGTATTGGATGTGCTTTGGTCAATCAACGCATAACCACCATCGCCATAATCGGCGCGCGTCCATACGTTCGTCGTTTGCAGGAAATTCGTACCATTATCCTGCGTGCCGCCAATCGTAAAATATCGATCGGAGCGGTGCAACGCAATGCTTTGAAATTGCGTGACGTTAAAGCCATTGCTATTCAAGCTGGTCCAGGTACTACCGCCATCCGTTGATTTCCAAATCCCGCCGTCGTTGAGATGATACACCGTATTCGCGTTGCTGGGATCAACCGCAATGGCATGAACATCGGCATGCAACCCAGTGTCATTGTTTGCAAATGTCGCGCCGCCGTCCGTCGAGAGCCCATGCATACGTTGGCAACTGGCACTTTGCACATTCCCGCCAAGATGAATCGTGTCATTCGCCGGAACGGTGCCGGAGACGACCGCAAGCCCCATATCGTACCAACATTGCCCATCGCAAAAACCGCCACCCCCAGCCAACTTCGCAGACCAGGTTGCGCCCGCATCCGTTGAACGTCTTAACGCACCATAAATCACAGCCGAATTACACGTGGTCCCCGTTGAGTCTTCCCCAGTTGCCACGTAAACAACGGCACTGCCCGTCGGTTTATAGATCGCAAGGATACCACGCGCGCCAGTATATGTTGTTACAAATGTCTGGCTGAATGTGACCGCCGTCGCTGGCGTTGCCAAGGCATTAGCCGAACGCCAGACTCCGCCATCGCCGGATGCCGCAACACCATTGACCCAGGCGATCATTGCATTGGGATCGCTTGGATCGAACACAATATCGTCAATCGAACGATCCCCAGTGCAGGGGAGATCAAAGCAACTGACCCCAGCGACTTTGATTTTATCAAATACAACAGTTCCCGCGGCGGCGGTAGCATTCGTCGAACGATACAGTCCGCGAATGCCGAGCGGCGGAATCAGATTGCCCATGGCATAACTACAACTCAAGCCAATGACGCCGCTATTGGTGCTAACAAAAACGGTTGCCGGGTCGGTAGGATGTACAAGAATTTTACTGATCGTGCGCCCGTTAAAGACCGGGACATTTTGGGTCACACTCCCCGTATCCGTATACGTGCGAATGGGATTGATGGGACCAACGAGCGTCGCCGAGGTGTTTGCATTATCAATGCGGTACAGCCCAACCCCAGCATAACTATCACACGAATTGTTGGCTTCACCAGTGCCGACATACAAAATAGTGTGGTTGGACGGTGCAAGCGCAAGCGCACCGATAGCCAGCGATTGCGCCGAATCAAAGATCGGCGTCCACGTTGCGCCGCCATCCGTTGTGCGCCACACGCCGCCTTGCGCCGCGCCAACGTAAACGATATTGCTATTGGTTGGATCAATCGCGATCGCCGTCAAGCGCCCGGTGACTGAATCAACCCGCGTCTGGGTTTGACCATTCGGGATGGGCGCTGGCCCAATGGCAGTCCATGCCACATTCGGCGCGTGACCAACGTGAGCCAGCACCTGCGCTTGGAGTTGTCGAATCGCTTTGGGACGCGAATCGGGTTTTGCGTCAGGGAAACCGCGCAACTGGGCGATATACGCATCGCGCATTTTTAGAAAAGTAGCCGAATCAAAATTGCCGACCGGAGGCTGATGCGGATCGGGCGGCGCGGCGGGCGGATTGGCATTCGTCACCACCACAAATCCAAAGAGCGCTAGCATAATCGCGATCATTGCGACAGCCCAATATCGAGCCGCCCAGCGTTTGAGCAAATTAGATTTCCACATGAATGACCTCCTGGGTTTCATGAAATCAATGGCTTGATGCAGTCTGTGATGCAAACAATTTGACCGCGACAAGCAAACCAGCCATCCCGCCGATCGACGGGGTAAGGCGTAAATAAAAAACGCACCCGGATGCGATGCGCGTTTAGATCGCGCACCTAATCGAGTGCCGATAAATAAAAATAGATTGACCAAGCTTGATCCAGTGCGCCGCATCACGCCTATTTATTTTTCTTGTCAGCAGAAACATCGTGGCGCGCCATGATCCTGGCGCGGAGAATTTATCACCCTGACAATGATCTATCGTCAACTTGACGAGCAAGCGCCCAGAAATTTCACCGAGCGCCTGTTGCGATCGGCCCAAGTATAACTTGACCTACGGATGTTTGTCAAACGGTTTTTTCCATCGGGTGTGCGTCACGTTTTTCGGTGAACGCCACCGAATGAGTTCAGTGTCTCAGCGAGATGAAAATCGGTTGGAAACCGGCTCGGCGGTCAATCGCTTGATTTAGCGGCGCGCGACTTGACGTTCCAATTCCTCTTCGATCCGAAATAGAGGTCGCAAATATTTTCGCAATCTAGAGATGGCTTCGCCGCAAACCACGCTTCTCGCAATGACACCAGGGCAGTATAAAAAAACTTTCAAGCGTTTAGCTTGAAAGTTTGAATGTGCCAATCAATAGCGCGGGCGACGTTCGCCGCCCCCACCGCTGTCAGGGCGGGGCCCGCGTTCTTCGCGCGGGCGCGCGAGATCAATGCGTAAGGCGCGGTTTTGCAATGTTTTGCCGTTCAGTTCCGCAACCGCTTTTTGCGCTTCTTCGTCAGTTGCCATTTCCACAAACGCAAAACCTTTGGAGCGTCCAGTTTCGCGTTCCGTGACCACCGTCACCGAAGCAACCGTGCCAGCCGCCGCAAAAAATTGGCGTAACTCGTCCTCTTGCGTTTGATACGATAAATTACCGACGAACAATCGTGTGCCCATTTTTCTTCTCTCCACTGAGATGAAAACCAAACGTGTTTTGCTAAAGGACGCGCGCCTGATCGCGCTAGGATTGAATCGAGGACTAACCTTCCTCTTGTTCTCGGCGCATGCGTTGCATCCGCGCGCGGCGGCGGCCTTTGCGCTCGTCCATGCGACGTTGTTCGCCTTTGGGAACAAACCAGCGGCGCCGTCGCAAATCTTTCATTACGCCGCCTTCCATCACTTCTTTGTTGAAACGACGGAGCAAACTGTCAAACGATTCCCCGTCACGCAATTTAACCGTCACAGTGATTACCCTTTCTAGAATTATTTTTATTTGAACATCGCTAACAGAAAACAAGCCAAGCGACGCCGCTTGGCGACCTAAAGATGCCAATATATTACCATTTGCCTTTGGAATTGTCAAATAGCATGGCGATTTTCAGGATCAGTGACCCGACCACAACGCCGCAACCGCCAGCGTGCGCCAGAACAAGGGTGCGCCAGAAAATCCTTGCAGGTTATTCCCGTCGCCATTGCCTTGCACCCAAAACGTGCGCTGGTTATTTTGAAACGTATTATTCGTTACCTGGTTATTCGTCGAATCCATCAGATGCACCGCGACCGTGTTGGATTGCAAGGTATTGCCGCACAAACAATTGCCATGCGATGTGTAATCGCCGGGCGGCAACCACGCAAACGCCGCGCGATCATAGTCATCGGATGAAAAATAAAGCCCTTCGTTACTGCTGATAATTTGATTGCCCGACACAGTATTGTCGTGACTGTTCGATGAAATGATGCCGTGGTTTCGCATGTTGACGACGGTATTGTTTTTGATTTCCGTGTTACGCGCGAAACCCAGCCAGACACCATCTAGTCCATCGCGCATGGTATTGTTGTTGATCCGATTGCCGGTGCAGAAACCGAGTTCGACCGCGTTATACAAAACCGAATTGATCGTATTGCCGATGATCGAATTGTTGCTGCCACACGGTAATGCGTGCGCCTTGATGAACACGCCATTGCCATTGCGCCCGGTGATCATATTGTTGGCGATCAGGTTGCCGTTCGAGCCATCCTGGATCACAATGCCCCCTGCATCGCAACCCCAGCCAATCGTCCCTGCACCCCACTGACATTTCCGCACATTATCCGTCGTCGTGTTATTGGACGCTTCGCTGTTTTGCGTCCGCAGTAAATTAATCCCCCATGCCGAATTGCTTGACGCGGTATTGCTCTTGACGACGACCCCGCTCGAATTGCGAATGTCAATGCCAATGGCTTGATTCAACGTGGTGTTGCTAGAAATTTGCGAGTCATTCACATTATTGAAACGAATACCGCCGCCTTCGGTCATGCCCAAAAATTTGCCAAACCGCGACACCGGATCCACATCGTCGAAATTATTCGAACTATCGTTGTCGTGGATCGCCAAATGATTCCCAGCTTCGGCAAAGATGCCATAGAGAAAATTCGAGACGCGGCAATTGCGGACTTCGACATACGCCGGAGTTTGCGAGTTAAACAAACCGTACTTGTGAATCGCCACGCCATAGCCGAGATAATTGACACCGCGAATCGCATGACCGTTGCAATCAAATACCACATAGCTTGTGTGAATGCGGATGCACTCACCGCTTCCGGTAATGTCTGCGCCCAAGCGATAATTTCCCGCATCGGTAATATCCGCGCATTGCGTCAAAGTATTCCACAGCACGGACGTTGGCCCGAGCGTTGGACGTGGCGTGGGCGGCAGTGTGGGCAAGGGCGTCAATGAAGGCGTGGGCGATAACGTGGGTGTTGCTGTGAGCGATGGAAGCGGCGTCAGTGTGGGCGTAGAGGTGCGCGTTGGCGTGCGGGTATTCGTCGCCGTCGGTGTGGGCGGCGTAGCGCTCAGTAGCGCGACAAACACCTGGGTTGACTGCACAACCGCTGTTCGCTCGGCGAGTGTATCGCGCGCGCGTTCGTACTGATCCATCAACAGCGCAAACACGCCCATCGCCGCCAAGCCAATGATGGTCGTTTCGATCACAACCAGAACCGATAATTCTTTACGCTTCATGGATTACAAACCCGCGAACGACAGCGTGCCAAGCCATCCCGTATTGCCTTGAGTCTGATTATCTTTTTGATTGCCTTGCATCCAAATATCGCGCGCGTTGCCGCGCAACGCATTGCCAGTAATTTGGTTATTCGTCGCATCGCTCAAATGCACCGCAACCTGGTTCGACTGAAACACATTGCCGCACAGACAATTTCCAAACGAACGATACTCACCTGGTGGCAACCAATAGAAAAACGCGCGATCATAATTTTCGGAATAGAAATAGATGCCCTCGTTGCTATTGGTAATCTGGTTGCCAGACACGGTGATATTGTGACTGTTCGACGAGATAATGCCATGGTTCCGCATGTTGACGATGATATTATCGCGGATTTCCGTGTCGTGCGCAAAACCAAGCCAGATGCCATCCAGACCATCGCGAAGTGTGTTGTACGAAATTTTATTGCCGACGCAAAATCCTAGCTCGATAGAATTGTAGAGCGCGCCGGAAATCGTATTGCCACTGATTGTATTGCGATCCCCGCACGGGAGCGCGTGCGCCTTGATAAACACGCCATTGCCATTGCGCCCTGTCACCGTATTGCTTGCGATCACGTTATCGCTCGAACCGTCTTGCAAAATAATGCCGCCGGCGTCGCACCCTTCGCCGATCACGCCCGCGCCCCAGGTGCATTGCCGAATGTTATCGGCGACCGTGTTGCTGATAACCTGGCTGGCTTGCGTTTGTAAGAGATTGATGCCCCACGCCGAATTGTTCGACGCAACATTTGCGCGTACGATCACGTTGTGTGAATGTTGCACATCAATCCCAATCGCTTGGCGTTTCGTCGTGTTGCCAAAAACCTGCGCGTCGGTGGTATCGTTCAAGCGAATCCCGCCGCCTTCGGTCATGCCCAAAAACTTGCCGTACCGCGAACCGCGTTCCACATCGTCGAAATTATCCGATGCGTCATTGCCATGCACCGCCAAGCGATTCGCGCTTTCGATATAAATGCCGTAGAGAAAATTCGACACGCGGCAATTGCGAATCTCAATGTCGTGCGGTGGATCGCCAAACGCGAGTGATTTGCGGACAACCACGCCATAGCCGGTATAATCGCTTCCCTTGAGCGCGTGTCCCAAACAATCCAAGATGATATTGCTTGTGACAATTTGCAGACAATCGCCGCGTGCTTGCACATCCGCGTCCAGATGATATTCGCCCGGTTGATCGAGCGCGGCACACTGCGTTAGCGATTTCCAGGGCAATCGAGTTGGTGAGACGGTTGGCGTTAACGACGGAAGCACGGTTAGGGTCGGCGTCGCTTGACGTGTGGGCGTAGGTGACTGCGCGGGAGTAGTATACACGATTTCAATGCTCGTCACCGGTTGGGTTTGCCAACGGAGAAACACTCCCGCCATCAACACCAAAAGACATAGGCCTAACCCAATCACAGCCAGTTCCTCGATAATGATCACCAACCACGCATTGCGATTGTTCATCGGCGCAGATTCTAGCATACGCGGCGAGGTGTGTCAATCTGTCTTATGCAACCGTGGTGCCGGGTGACACAAAATTTGACGCGCGCGCGCATTGCGGTATACTGGGCTTGCACGTCTTTGTTTTGACCCGGGCAATAAGCGAAAACCAAAGACGCGGCAAGCCGCGAGGTATTTAACCTGACCAAGAATAAATACAGCAACTCCATTGCCACCCGCAAACGTAAAAATAAATTATTTTGCTGAGCAGGAAATTCTCTCTCGCGGCAACTGCACCA
>JBBIUF010000096.1:0-14096 GCA_037440365.1 Chloroflexota bacterium | reverse complement strand
CAGACCTACTCTTATTTCCAAATCATCGATTTTACAGAAAACAGTTTACACTAACGAGAGAGAGGAAAAAAGAGCGCAAATGGCTATAATGGCTATAACAGTTATAACAACCTATAATAGCTATAACAACCTATAACAGTATAGGTGAAAGACAGTAAAAAAATGGGGAGTGTGTCCAATTGGACGCGCTCCCCATTTTGCGAATAATAGCGGATGCAAAAAACAGGCGGGATGTTTTCGATCATCCCGCCTGTCTCATTTCAAATAGAGTTTGCGCCGCCGCCTCGAGTTCCATTGCATCTAGCGCGGCAAGCATCTGGGCTAGATGCGCGCGGTACAGTTCAAAATCCCGCGCAATGCGTTCGGGCGTTGCCAGTTGAATCGCGCCCTGGGCGTATTCGATCCATTCCGCCGGATGATTGCGCCAAATCCCTTTGGGCGATTCGACAAGGATCATGATGCGTTCGGGCGATTCCGCAATATCGACGATGCGCCCCACGCTAAACGCAAATTCGATCCATGTGCCTTTGACTAGCCAAGTTGGAATAGTCATTCGATCCATCCTTCCGCTAAAAGTTCCTCGGCGAGTTCCATTGCTTCCTCGCGTGAATGCGGATGGAAACCCAATTTATTCAAGAGCATAAATAAAATATAATGCTCACCGCTTGCGCTATTTCCATCGGATAACGGGGGCGTGCGTTGGTACTGCGCGTCAGGTTCCAGGTATTGATCGCGGGTCAAGCGGGGTGTGCGTTTCATCGATTCACCCTTGCCCGTTCGACTTATCTTCAATCTTGATCGTCGGCTCGTTTGACGTGGGGCGCCCGCGCTTGCTCTTGGTTGCCAAATACTTTTCAAGCGACGGCACAAACACAAGCCAATAATGACCTAGTTTCTGCCCTTCGATTTGTTTACGATCAATTAGTAGATTTATATGCTTGCGTCCAACGCCAAGCATTTCGGCGGCTTGTTTGGTGGTCACAAACTTTTCCGCAAACTTGGTCAAGTCTTTGGTCATGTCATTGTCTCCCTGTGGTGGTGAGGAGACGGATCGCGCGGTTTTGCTCTTTGCCATTTCAGTTATTTTGCTTTTCAGTCTAAAATGGGGCGAGAGGGAGTCGAACCCACACGCTGGGTTGTCCAGCAGAAGATTTTAAGTCTCCGGCGTCTGCCATTTCGCCATCGCCCCGAAATTCTTGACGGCGCGATTTTATCGCCAGTTGCGTAAATTGTCAAAGCATTACATTTTATGGATGGGCAATTCTACATGGATGGTGGTGCCTTGACCCGGCGCAGTTTCAATTTCAAAATGTCCCCCCGCGCGTTCGGCGCGCTCACGCATTTGCACCAAGCCCACACTGCCGCGCCGCCGCGCCGCTGGTAACGTTTGCTCCACCTCGAAACCGACGCCATCGTCATGGATACGCAACGCGGCGGCGTGTCCAGGGTCAAGCGTCAGATCAATCTGAACGTGTTTCGCTTGCGCGTGCTTGCGCACATTGTTCAACGATTCTTGGGTCAGGCGAAAGAGCGCAATTTCCAATTTGGGCGCTAGGTGCATCGCGTCGCCGTGAATGTCAAGTTGCGCGTCAATGTCGTTCGCCTGCCCAAACTCTTTGACGAATTTCATGAGCGCGGGCAAAAATCCTTCGGTCTCAATGTCGAGCGGGCGGAGCGCAAAGATGGTACGGCGGAGATCGCGAATGTCGCGGCGCAGTTGATCGGAAATATCGGTCAATTCTTTGCGGAGTTCGCGCTCTTTGTTTTGCGTCGCCAATTTTTGCGCCGCGCCAATTTTCAAAACCAGGTAGGACAAGTCTTGCGCCAAGCCATCATGAATTTCACGCGCAATGCGCGTGCGTTCTTCGACCACGGTGCTTTCTTCCGAACGCGCATACAGTTGCGCGTTGCGAATCAGTAACGCGGTTGCGCTCGTCAACGTCGCGAGCAAATCCACTTGCCGTTGTGAAAAATTGCCGACTGCCAGCGCGCGCGCCAAAATGACGGCGCCGTGCGTGCGGTTGCCGATGATCATCGGTGCGCCGATGAGCGTGCGCGTCGCATCCGATGCGAGTAATTGCGCGCGTCCCGTCGCAAGAATCGTGCGCGCCAGGTCCTTGCCGCCCGCAAAATTTACACTCGCCCAGGTTTCGATCGGTTCGCCGTCATCCCAAAGAAACATGCCGCCGCTGTCGGCTTGGCACGCCGCGATCATTTCCGTGAGCAGGCGATTGTGCAGGTCTTGCATATTTGCTTCGCCGCGCATCGCGCGGTCCATTTCACGGAACGCGTTCAATTCGCGCGCGCGCAAGCTGTGTGATTCAATGACCGCGCTGGCGGTGTGCGTGAGTGTGTGGAGCGTGGCAAGTGCTTCTTCGCTCGGCGGTTTGAAGGAGGGCAAATGGATTTTGAGTACGCCGATGGTTTTTTCGCCGTGTTGAAGCGGGAGACAGAGCCAGTCGGCTAGTCGGTTCGCTTGCACTTCGCCGATGATTTTTTCGCTGGGCAGAACGCGCAATTGTTTTCCCAGCGCGCGCGGGTTGAGCGTGCGGGTTTCAATCGCGCTTTCGATCAGAACCAGGGAGGTTTCGCAGGCATGAACTAGCTGGCGCGGCGCGGCGAGCAGAACGTGCAGGGCTTCGCCTAAATCCGCCGCGCTCGCCAGTTGTTGCTCGATCTGATTCAGGGCTTTGAGTTGATCGAACAAGCGCGCCTGATCGATTGCCATTGCCGCTTGTCCGGCGAACACCGTGGCGATTTCGAGATCGCTGGACTGGAAGGGCTTGCCGTCACGCATTCGCGATAAATTCAAAACGCCGATCAGGACGCCGCGCACGCGCAAGGGCAATGACATGGCGGATAGCACATCGGGTTGATTCATCGCTTGGCGAATGTCATCCGCCAGCGGTACGTTTTCGGCAACAATGATTGGCTCACCGCGCTGTGCCACGCGCCCGGCAATGCCTTTGCCTAATTCTAGTTTTTCGCCTTCGAGCAAACGGCCCAAGCCCGCGGTTGCGGCAAGCGCAAGTGTTTGCCCGTCGGGTTCGAGCAACATGAGCGAGACAACCTGGGCTTGAGTTTGGCGCTGTGCGGCGGCGACAATTTGGTGGAGCAGTTCGGCAAGTGGCACTGCGCCCATAAATGTATGCGACAATTCGTACAGCGGCACCAGCGCGTGCAGGCGTGCATTTTCACGGCGCAGTTTTTCTTGTTCCAATGCGTTGACAATGGCGGCAAGCAATTGTTCCGGCATGGCGGGCTTGACGAGAAAGCCGTTAAACCCGGCGTTGAGCGCATTCGCGGCAAGCTCCCAGGTGCTGTGTCCGGTGAATACAATTCCGGCGATCTCGGGTTGCCGCGCGCGAATCTGCTGGAAAAATTCAATCCCGGAGCCATCAGGCACAAAAATATCGGCGATCATCAAGTCAAACGATTCAGCTTGCGCGGCGTCAACTGCTTCCGCGCCGGTCGCGGTGGCGCGTGTTGCATAGCCCGCATCGTTCAACGTGAGCCGGGTTTGTTCGCGCAGGTCCGGGTGATCTTCGAGAATAAGAATTCGCTCGTTAGCCATAATTAATGCTCTGCGTGCAAGGATGCTCACGAATGACGTCATCAGTATATCTAGGAATGTCCGCGCGCGCAAGGGCATTCAGGTTGCGCCGTGTCTCGCTTTCGGATATACTAGCGGCGATGAGTGACGGGTCATTGAAACTTGCGTTGGTGGTGAGTTACCTCAATCAATACGGCGGTGCCGAGCGCGTTTTGGAAGTTGCGCACGCCATGTTCCCCAATGCGCCAGTGTACACCTCGACGTTTTTGCCTTCGGCGTTTCCAGCCACATATCAAACGTGGGACATTCGCCCCTCGTTCCTTGATCGTTTGCCCGTGCGTAATCAGCGCGTGTTTTTGCCGCTTTATCCCGCCGCGTTCGAGTCACTCGATCTGCGCGGGTTTGATGTGATTGTCAGCATTACGAGCGCGTTCGCGCATGGTGTTCGCGTGCCGCCTGGCGCCAAACACATTTGCTATTGCCTTACGCCGGCGCGCTTTCTCTGGAACTATGCCGATTACGTCGAACGCGAGCGCATTGGGCGCGTGCCGCGCGCGGTGTTGCCTTTGTTCATCGCACGTTTGCGAGCGTGGGATCGGCGCGTGGCGGATCGCGTGACGCAATTTATTGCCATTTCCCAGATCGTGCGCGAGCGGATCGCGCAAAGCTATCAGCGCAACGCGGCGATCATTTATCCGCCGGTGGAGGTCAACCGCTTCAGTGTGTCCACCGAGCGCGACGATTATTTTCTGATTCTCTCGCGGTTGGTGCCATACAAGCGGATCGATCTTGCGGTGGAAGCGTGCAATGCGCTGGGTGTACCGCTCATCGTGGCGGGCGCTGGGCGTGACCGCGCGCGGCTTGAACGAATCGCCAAGCCCAACGTGCGATTTATCGGTCGTCCATCTGACGCTCAGGCGAACGCATTGTTGGCGCGATGCCGCGCGTTGCTCTGGCCTGGCGAAGAAGATTTTGGCATTACGCCGCTCGAAGCTAACGCATGTGGCAAGCCGGTGATCGCGTTTGCGGCGGGCGGCGCGCTGGATTCAATTGTCGAAGGAATGACCGGCGAATTTTTTCGCGCGCCAGCGACCCAATCACTCGTTGACGCAATTTATTCCTTCGACGATAAAAAATTTGATCCGCTGACGATGCGCACGCACGCAGAAAAATTTAGCGTAGCGGTGTTCAAGTCCAAGTTGACCGGCGCGATCGTTGGCGAATAATTTACCAACCATCGAACCAGGTAGCGGATGGAGGATTTATGGAATTACGACATTACGCGCGCATTCTGTGGCGGTACGTTGGGCTCATCCTCGCGTTACCGCTTGTCGTTGGCGTGGCAAGCTGGCTGTTCCGCGCGCAACCCGCGCCGCAGTACTCGGCGAGCGTGCGTTTTACGATCGGCGTGAACGCGCCGCCGGCAACGCAAGTGACCGGCTATGATCCGATCCTCACATCGTACCAAGCGTCGGAATATATCCGCGATGACTTTGTGGAGATTATCCAAAGCGATGTGTTCGCCGCGGATGTGAACGCGACGCTGGCAAAAATGGGCGTGAGCGGAATCACGATCAATCGGGGTAACCTGGGCGCGGCGGTGGAAAAACAGCGCCGCTTGATGTCGCTCTCGGTTACCTGGGGCGATGTGGACGGCGCGCAGAAAATCGCGCTCGCCGCGGTCCAAAACTTGAGCGAGAACAATGCCAAGTATTTCGCGCAACTGGGTTCCACGGCGGCGACGGTGACGATTGTGGACAAGCCCGTCGCGGCGCGCGTGGGGACATCGTTACGCGATCAATTGGATATTCCGATCCGCGTGTTGATTGCCTTGCTTGCGGCGATTGCGCTCGCCTTTATTGCGGATTACCTTGATACGTCGGTGCGTGACGCGCGGGATGTCGAGGCGCTGGGACTCGTCGTGGTCGGCGAACTGCCGAAAGAAAAAACACGGTGAGGCAGACAAATCTGGGGCGCATCCCCTTTTTTGTTGGCGCGGCTTGTCGCGAAATTGCAATCTGTGGTAAAATCACTGCCGGACGAATTGGTTAGGAGACTTATGCAACTGCAAGATTATGCGCGCGTCTTGGTGAAACGCGGCTGGATCATTCTTCTGCTCGCGGGGTTGGCGGCGGTGAGTGCGTATGGATTCAGCAAACTGCAAACGCCGCTCTATCGCGCGACGGTGACGCTTTCGACGGTGCCTTCGCGCCCGTCTGATTATGGTCAGACGCTGGCGATCAAAAATTTACTGCGCCTCTATGTGCAACAGATGCAATCGCCGGCGCTGACGCAACAAGTGATTGACAAACTGCAACTCGATGTCACGCCGACCAAGTTTGTCAGTCAGACTAACTTTAACGCCGACGAATCTACACTGACGATTACGATTGAGGCGCGGCATCCGCTCCCGGACATTGCCGCCAAAATGGCGCAAACGCTCGCCCAAGTCTTTGTGTCGGCGCACAACCAAGAAAATTTGCAAATCGATCAACAAGATCGAATTTTGGTCAGTGTGTTGAACGGCACTGCGCCCGAAATTTTTTCGCCCAAGACCTCGACGAATGTGCTGGCGGGTGGCATCCTCGGCGCATTGATTGGCGTGCTGATCGTGTTTGCGCTCGAGTGGCTCGATTCGGATATTCTGCGGACAACCGACGATGTGGAGCGCGTGATTGGCGTTACCGTGCTCGGCGCAATTCCAACGATTGCCGAAAAAGAAGCGGAGGCTTCGGCGCGGCAACGAAAATTGCTTGCGCCTAATGCAAAGCAAAAAGTTTGCCCGCATTGCGGCAATCCGATCTAAACCAATCTGCCGGATTCAGGCATCAGGATGCAGATTGCATTCTGAACGCTGAATCGGGCATACTGAATTTTGGAGTTTCTCATGCCTGATGATCGCTCGTCAACTTTGATTACGCTCGCCAATCCGCGCTCGCCGATCAGCGAAGCGTATCGCACCTTGCGCACCAACTTGGAGTTCACGTCGCTGGATAAACCGATTCGCGCCATGGTCGTCACTTCTGCCGCGCCGGAAGAAGGCAAGTCCACCACGCTGGCAAACCTTGCCGTGACGATGGCGCAGTCCGGCAAAAAAGTAATCCTGGTGGATTGCGATTTGCGTCGCCCCGCGTTGCATCAAATTTTTAGCGCGCGCAACGCGCCGGGTTTTACCGATATGATGCGCGATGATGCGCTGATGACCAAGCCCCCCTTGCAAGAAACCCAGGTTCCCAATTTGTGGTTGCTCGCGAGTGGCACCATTCCGCCGAATCCGTCCGAGTTGCTCGCGTCGCGGCGGATGGGCGATGTGATTTCGGCGTTGCAACAGCAAGCCGACATTGTATTGTTCGATGCGCCGCCGGTGATTGCGGTGACCGATGCGGCGGTGCTGGCGTCAAAAGTGGACGCGGCTCTGCTGGTGATCAGTGCCGGTAAAACGAAACGCGAGCACGCGAAAAAAGCCAAAGCCCTGCTCGATAAAGTAAACGCGCATTTGATCGGCACGGTGCTGAACAACGTCAAGGGCGAAGCCAGTTTGTACCAATATTATTCCAGCGAGGAGAAACCCGCGTGAAAGGGCTCATTCTCTCCGGCGGTAAAGGCACGCGCTTGCGCCCGTTCACCTACACCGGCGCAAAACAATTGGTGCCGGTTGCTAACAAACCGGTGTTGTTCTATGCCATTGAAAACTTGGTTCAAGCGGGCATCACCGAGATCGGTATTGTGGTTGGCGACACGGGCGATCAAGTGCGCGAGTATGTTGGCGATGGTTCGCGCTTTGGCGCGCGCATTGTTTATCTTCAGCAAGACGCGCCGCGCGGCATTGCGCATGGGATCAAGATCGCGCAAGATTTTATCGGCGCGGACAAGTTTGTATTGTTCCTCGGCGATAATTTTATCCGCGACGGCATTGTGGCGCAGGTTGCCGCATTCCGCGACCAGGCAATGCACGCGCAGATCATTCTGTACAAGATGGACGATCCCAGCTCGATGGGCGTGGCAGTCCTGGATGAGACGGGGCGTGTTGTGCGGCTCGTCGAAAAGCCGAAACAATTTGTATCGCCGTATGCGGTGATTGGCATTTATATGTTCGATCCCCACGTGTTTGAAGCGGTCAATGCGATCAAGCCCTCGGCGCGCGGCGAACTGGAAATTACCGACACGATTCAATATCTCATTGATGCTCAATTGAATGTGCGCGCGCATCTGTTGCACGGCTGGTGGATTGACACTGGCAAGATGGCAGATATTCTCGAAGCGAATCGTTTAGTGCTGGATGTGCTGAACGCCAAGAATGACGGTCAGGTGGATGCGACCTCGGTGTTGGAAGGGCGCGTGGTGCTCGAGCCAGGCGCCGTCGTCATCAACAGCACCATTCGCGGACCGGCGATTATTGGCGAACGCACGCGGATCGAAAATGCGTTTGTTGGTCCGTATACGTCCATCTATCATGATTGCGTTGTGCGGAATTGCGAAATCGAACACAGCGTGGTGTTGGAACACAGTCAGATCATCAATCTGTCCAAGCGGCTTGCGGATAGTTTGGTCGGACGCCATGCCGAAATTGCACATGCCGGCGGGCGCACGCAAACGCTCAAATTGATGATTGGCGATTACAGCAAGGTCGGTATCTAAAGTTACGTCTGCCGATGCAGGCGGCAATTTTAGAGAAAGGATGCGGCATGAGCTCGACAACCAAAGCCAAGTTCGCGTATCCCGAAATGTTTACCGCGCTCGGACGGTTTATCGCCAAGCGTGAGCTGGGCGATGTGTGCGTGATGGAATTTGAAGACGGGGTCATTGTGACTGGCTCAGTCTTGTACGAAACGGCGGAAGGGTATAACCGGCGCACCGAAACGCACGTCTTGTCCACCGACGATCTCAAACGCATGGTGAAAGGGGGCTAGAATGCGGCGACCGAAACGCGGCGATCAATCCGTTTCCTATTCGGAAATTTTACGAGTGGTGGGACAATACATCGAGCGCGCCAATTTGATGGATGTGCGTTTGTTGGAAACCGACGAAGGTTTGATCTTGCAAGGTCTGGTGACCCGCGGCGAACGCACTGGCGAACGTGACACGTACCAACTCACGCCGGATGATATTAGCGCGTTGATTGACGACGCCCACGCCCTGCGCGGCAAACGAATCTAACTTGAGGATAGCTATGCAAAACATTCTCGTAACCGGCGGCGCTGGGTTTATCGGCTCAAATTTTGTGCGCTATATGCTAGGCAAGTACGCCGACTATCGCATTGTGGTGTACGACAAACTAACCTATGCGGGCAATCTCGACAATTTGCGCGATGTGGCAACGCAGCCCCATTATGCGTTTGTGCGCGGCGATATTGCGGATACCGGCGCGGTTGAGCGCGCGGTGCGCGAATACGCGATTGATACCATTGTGAATTTCGCGGCGGAGACGCACGTGGATCGCTCGATCATGGACCCGGATGCGTTTATCCAAACCGACGTTTACGGTACTTATGTTTTGCTTGAAGCCGCGAAAAAATTTGGACTGCGCTATCACCAGGTCAGCACCGACGAGGTCTATGGCTGGGTTGCGGAAGGATCATCGCAAGAGACAGACAACCTCGCGCCGCGCTCGCCGTATGCCGCATCGAAAGCGAGCGGCGATTTATTGGTGCATGCGTACTGGATCACCTACCACGTGCAAACGACATTGACGCGCGGCGCGAATAATATCGGGCCGTACCAATATCCCGAAAAAGCCGTACCCCTGTTTGTTACGAACGCCATGGATAATTTACCTTTGCCGATTTACGGCGATGGCAAGCAAATGCGCGACTATCAATTTGTGCTGGATCATTGCGAAGCGATAGACCTGGTGTTGCATCGCGGCGTGATCGGTGAAGCATACAATGTGGGCACGGGGCACGAAACATTTAATCTGGACATGGCGCGCTTGCTGTTGAAATTGTTGGGCAAACCCGAGTCGTTGATCCAATATGTGCCGGATCGCGCCGGACACGATCGCCGCTATTCGCTCGATGTGTCGAAATTACGCGCGCTCGGCTGGGAATCGCGTCACACGTTTGAACAAGCGTTGACGGCGACCGTGCAATGGTACGTGGCGAATGAATGGTGGTGGCGCAAACTCAAGAGCGGTGAGTACGCCGAGTATTATCGCAAGCAGTACGTGGAACGGACAGCGTGATCGGTTGGTAACGATCAACAAAACGAAAAACCAGGGCATCTCGATTTTTTGAGATGTCCTGGTTTATTTTTTCGACTCACGCGCCTTATTCGGCGAGCGCGATCAACTCGATTTCCACGCACGCATCTTTCGGCAAGCGGGACACTTGGACGGTGGAACGCGCCGGAGGATTGGCGGGAAAAAACTCGGCATAGATTGCGTTCATTTTGGCGAACTCGTTCATATCGGTCAGGAACACGGTGGTCTTGACGACGTTGCGCATTGTTGTGCCAGCCGCTTCAAGCACGGCGGACAGATTCTGCAGAACGCGGCGCGTTTCCGCTTCAATTCCGCCGCTGACGAGAACGCCCGTGGCGGGGTCAAGCGCGGCTTGACCCGAACAAAAAATAAAATTGCCAACATGAATGGCTTGCGAGTACGGCCCAATGGCTTTGGGCGCGTTAGGCGTGCTGACGACTTGACGTTCCATAGTTGCCTCCAGAAAATTTTTGAACCTTGCGGCTGATCAATTCCAAATAAATGAGCGCGTTGCGCTCAGCGGACTGCCCGCTACGCGCGTCGGTGACGCAAACGGGTCAATGCCCTCAACGCGCATGATGGTTACGTTCCACTTGACCGTGCGCGCGTCCGCCGAGATTTCATTCCACCAGGTATTCGGCACGGCCCAGCGCGGCTCTTTCGAAAACAGTTTGCGTTCGGTCGGCGCGTTATCGCGCCCAGTGAACGCGAGCGTGATCATATACCATTCGTTTTCGCGCAAGCCGAGCGCGGAAACCGGTTGCCATTCCAGCACAATGTTTGTTTCGATGCCAGCATAAACCGTTGTGTTGGCGGGCGCGGCAAGTTGCGGGGCGGGATACATCGGTGGTGTGAGCGTTACGGTTGCCGGAGGCGGGGTCACGCGTGCGCCTTTGCGGGTGGGTGTCGGCGAAAAACGCGGCGTGGGGATCGCGGTGGGTATTGCAAGTGTTGGCGACGGCGGAATTTGGGTGGCGATTACGTAGATGATTTGGAGTACCTGGGTCGGCACGCGCGTCGGCTCGTTCAAGCCGAGCGCGCGCGCCAGGGTATTGGTCGTGATCGCGCGAAAGGTGACCCAGCCGACACACATGAGCAACAGGATCGCGGTTGCGATCAAAATGATCCGTTTTGCCCTGGGCGATACGCGCGTGGCGCGAGGATCGCCTTGACAGTGCGGACACTGGGTCGCGTCGGCGGGAATGCGTTTGCCGCACCGATTGCACCGAATACGTTCGCGGTGTGGCAGAAACACATAGCCGCACGAAGGACAGGTGGTTGTTTCCGCCGTCAAGCGCTTGGCGCACCGCGGACACTGGATCAGATTATCGTCAAGCGTTTCGGGATTGGGCAGACGAATCACAGTAATTTAAGGTGATGGGAAAATGGATTGACCGGAGATCAATCGTTGGACATCAAAGAATGAAATGATCACCATCAAGCCGAGCAAGACGGCAAGCCCGACGAGATTGACCATGCCTTCTTTGCTCGGATCGATCTTTTTGCCGCGCCGAATCCATTCGAGAAAAACGAACACGAGCCGCGCGCCGTCTAGTGGCGGAAACGGAATGAGGTTGACGACCGCGAGATTGAGACTCAGCAAGGCGAAAAATTCGAGGAGCGCGATGGCGCCGCCGCGTTGCGCGATTTCGCCCGTGGCTTGATAAATGCCAACGACGCCGACGAACGAATTGGGCGGCGCGTTGCCGCTGGCGATTTGGCTGAACATGGTTGGAATCGAGCCGACGACGGTACCCATTTCTTGCATCGCGCGGCCCGGTGCGTCGAGGATGCCGGTTTGCAGATTCAAACCAAGCGTGGCGTTTTGCGCATCAATTTTTTCGGGAATTTGCACCGTGATGGTTGGCAGTAATTGCCCGCCGCGTGAGATATGCCAGTCCACTTTCCAATTGGGATGTTCGGTGGTGAATTTGATCAAATCGTTTTGATCTTTGAGCGGCTGACCTTTGGTTGGGTCAACCAAAAATACCAAGACATCACCGGCACGGACGCCGGCTTGATCCGCAACCGATCCCGGCGCAACGGACGACACGGTCAAGCCCGTCCAGCCGGTCAAGGCTACGCCGAGCGGACCTTCGCCGGCGGGCGGATTAGCGCGTGGTGTGACCGTGATTGGATCGAGGGTGCGGTTACCGCGCATGACAGTGAGCGTTGTGGCTTTGCTCGCGTTTTGCCGTAACAGTTGGCGCAAGGCGTTGTAATCATCGCGCAGAGCTTGCCCGTTGACGGCTGTGATTGTATCGCCAACTTTGAGACCGGCTTCAGCCGCGGGCGAATTGGAGGCAATCGCGGCGATGCTGGTGGTTTGCACGGTAGCATACGGCGGCGCAACAAACGCAACGAGCACGAACACGACAAACGCAACGATCAAGTTCATCGTCACGCCCGCAAGCAAGATTGGCGCGCGGATGATGGGGCGCGCGGCGGCAAATCCGCCTGGCACATTGGGGTCTTCTTCGCCGGCCATGCGGACAAAGCCGCCGATCGGAATCCAGTTTAGCGTGTACTCGGTGCCGGGATCGAAATACTGGACGGGACTGGCAAAGGCTTGGCTTTCCGCGTCCACGATCTCGATGCTCGTTAATACATCACGTCCGTTCTCATTCTGGGTTTTGTACATGACGCGCGAGTTGACCGCAAGATTCGGCGGCAGTTGAAATTCGCGCGGAATGAAAATGCGCTTGCCCTGAATTTCGATCCAGCCGCTCCCTTTATACACGCGCCGCGCGCGCGGTGGAAAGCCAAAACCGAATTCAAGTACCGGGATGCCTAGTCGCTTGGCGACGGCAAAATGTCCCAGTTCATGCACAAAGACGAGCAAACCAAACATCACCACAAAAATAATCAGGTTGGTCGCGCCTGACAACAAAATATCCACTCTAATTTTCCTTTCGCAAATCTAGCGGAGCGAACGCTGACATTATACACGCGCGCAAAAATTCTGGCAATGGCATAAAGGTCTTTCAATTGACCCGGCGCGGCGCGCAGTGAAAACAATCTCTGCGTCTGCCGCGCCGGTGCGGGACAAGGTTGGTCTGGGATGGATGCGTGGACTTAGAATAAATGCGTCTCGCTGAGTTGTGCCGCGCCGCCCGGGGCGTTGACGATGACTTGGTGGACATCCAGGACACTGCCCGCAAGTGTGGCAACTTGATCGGCGTCGCGCGCTTCACAGATCAAATGTACATTGGGTCCCGCGTCGAGGGTGAAATACACCCCCAGTCCTTCGTGCCGCCAGCGTTGCACGGCTTGAATGACGCGCACCATACCTGGCGACCAATAATACACCGGTGGATTAGATGTCATCGCGACGAAATGTAGTTCCAGGGCATCTTCTTCGATAGCAGAGCCGAGCAAGCGCAAATCTTTGGCGAGAATGGCGCGGCGCACGCGATGAAAGCGCGCGGGCAGGGCGCTGATGCGTTCCGCGAGAAAGTGACTGCTCTGCGCCGCGGCATGACCTTCGGTTGAGCCAACTTGTTTTTCTTCGGTGCTGACGATGGCGATCACGTCGCGCAAATCCCAATGCGTTGGCGGTGCGATACTCACGGCGTATGAATCGTGGCTGGTCCAGCCGCCGATCCATTCGACGAAACCAGCAGGAATTGAACGACACGCCGAACCGGATGCTTGCCGCGCAAGCATGGATAAGGCGCGCTCGTTCAATTCGATGCCAGCGGCATGTGTGGCGGCAAGCGAGAGCGCGGCAAAGCCACTGGCACTTGAGGCAATGCCGGCGCCGGTCGGAAAATTATTTTGCGATTGCACGCGGGCCCTGGTTTCGAATTTTGCCAGCGCGCGCACGCGCTCGAGATGCGCAATGACGCGCGCGCGCGCGGCATCGCTCACCGGCGCAGTCCCGATGGCAATCTGATCTTCATTCAACTGTCCGTCGAATTCGACAGTGGTGGTTGTGGTAGCGTGATCAAGGTTCATCGAAACGGAATCGTTCAGCGGTACGCGCGCTTGCGCGTCGCGGTTGCCCCAGTATTTGATAAAGGCAATGTTGCTTTTTGCTTCGGCGGTGGCTTTTTGAGTTGCCATTGATGTATTCAACCTCGTGATATTCTATGGCCAGTATACCACGAACATTCAAACGGTCAAGAAAACCAACGAAAAATTGACGGTGTCCGAACATCGTAGTACAATAAATCTGATCCCCCAAATACGCCGAATCATCCTCACAGTTTGTGATTTTGTAGGCGCGCATTCATGCGCTCGGTGACTTGTCAGGGTGAGGTTCCAATGCTGACCAACAATCAATTACGGCTCTATCCCCTCTTTGCAGGACTCGGCGATGCCGAACTTGACCAGGTTGCTCCT
>JBBIUF010000095.1:0-14574 GCA_037440365.1 Chloroflexota bacterium | reverse complement strand
CGCAAGTGACACGCAACCACTATACAATAAACGCATATGCGCGTCAATAAACCGAAACGCCTATCGGAGCGGCGGCTACATCCGCATGTTCGAGCGGACGCTTCGCGCCGCTCGAACACCATTGACCTGCCACCACAACTTGGACTCGGCATCCTTGCTGGTTGCGGCAATTCAAATTCGCGTAAAAAAACGCTGGCTCGCAATTGATCCAGCGTTGAAACAAAACTTCACTCTGTCGAGCGATCAATATACCATTTCACCGCGTACGAACGCGGTTGTGCGCGCATCGTGCGGCGTTTCGAAAAAAGTCTGGGTCGCGGCAATTTCGATGATCCGTCCGCCGAGCATCAGCCCAACGCGGTGTGCCAACCGTTTGGCTTGAAACACATTGTGCGTGACCAACACCACCGTCGTGCCATGTTCACGATTATTTTGCGCGACGATTTCTTCGATCAACCCCACATTGTACGGGTCGAGGTTTGCCGTTGGCTCATCCAGCAACAACACCGCCGGATTGATCACGAGTGCGCGCGCAAGCGCGATGCGTTGCATTTCGCCGCCAGATAATTTTTGGGCCGCCGCATTCGCCAAATGTGCCAGCCCAACTCGGTTTAACATCTCGTCCACGCGTCCATCGGCGGGTTCACCCCGCAAGCCCAAGCCATACGCCACGTTCGCGCGCACACTCGCGCGCAATAAAATCGGACGCTGAAACACGGTGGTCACTTGACGCCGCACAGTGATTGGCACCCGCTCGTTCAGTATTTGATTTTGATACACCACGCGCCCCGAGGTCGGCGTTTCCAAAAAATTCAACACCCGCAACAACGTGGACTTGCCCGCGCCGCTCGGTCCAACGAGTGCAAGCATTTCGCCCGCGTCAATTTCGAGCTGTTCAATATCCAGCACCGTGCGCGCCACATAATTCTTTTTGACTTGCTCCAAGCGATAGATGCTGTTGTTCATTGGCTTATTGGTCATTCGTCGCGCCTTGCAAACTCAACATGGCGATATTAGCGAGAAACGCAAGCGCCAGCAAAATAATCCCCAGCGCAATCGCGGGCGCAAAATCCCCCGTGCGCGTGTTTAACACAATCGCGCCAGTCAGCACGCGTGTCTTGCCTTCGATGTTGCCGCCGACCAGCATCACTGCGCCGACTTCGGAAATGACTCCGCCGAACGCCGCGACAATTGCCGCAACGACACCGATCCGCGCTTCGCGCAAAACCGCCCAGATGACTTGGAGTGGTGTCGCGCCCAGCGCGCGCACTTGGACGCGCAAGGCTGGGTCAACGCCTTGCACCGCCGTCATCGTCAAGCCAGCGACGAGCGGAAAGGCGATGATCACTTGCGCTGTCACCATGGCGTTCGGCGAAAAAAGCCAGCCCAAAATGCCCAATGGGCCTGAACGTGAAAGCATCAAATAGACAAACAAGCCCACCACAACGGGCGGCAAGCCCATCCCGGTGTACAGCAACGCGGTGATGAAACCGCGCGCGCGAATCCGCGATAATCCGAGCGCGGCGCCAACCGGCACGCCAATGAGCGTGCTGATCAGCAACGCCAAGCCTGACACGCGTAGCGAGAGCGAAATAATTTCATAGAGCGCGGGATCAAACGATACGATCATGCTAATCGCTTGCGTGAAACCGCTGACGAGTTCATCCATTGTTTCGACTCACTGGATAGGTTATTGGGAGTTGGGATTTCTCTATAACGATCTTCGCCAAATCCAAAGATTATCCGCGAATCATACGCATCTCCACCCAGTGTATTATTCGCGGATAAAAAACTAGAGGAAACGAATTGGCGCTAGTATTGTTTATATGCAGTGCATATGATATGACAAGCGCCCCGACTTGTCAAAAACAAAACGCGCCTGAATTAATTTTCAGACGCGCTCAAAACTTGCTGATTAACTTAACTTGGAGCGTGCGCTAAATATCTAGGTTACGCACACTTTTGGCATGCGTCTGAATAAAGCGCTTGCGCGGCGCAACTTCACTCCCCATCAGCATGTCAAAGGTGCGGTCCGCTTCTGCCGCGTCTTCCAAACTCACTTGGAGAATCGTGCGGTTCTCTGGGTTCATCGTCGTTTCCCACAATTGCTCCGGGTTCATTTCGCCGAGACCCTTGTAGCGTTGAATATCAATCTTGTCGCTCCGCGTTTTCTTTTTGAACGCTTCCAGGTCTTTGTCGTCAAAGACATAGTCTTCCGTTTTGCCCGCTTTGACTTTGTAGAGCGGTGGTTGCGCAATAAACAAATGTCCATGCTCAATCAGTCCTTCCATGTAACGGAAAAAGAACGTGAGCAAAAGCGTGCGAATATGCGCGCCGTCCACGTCCGCGTCGGTCATGATGATGACGCGCCCGTAGCGCAAATTTTTCAATTCAAAGCCATCGCCAACACCGGTGCCGATGGCTGTGATCATGGCGCGAATTTCTTCGTTCTGCAACATTTTATCGAGCCGCGATTTTTCCACGTTCATGATCTTGCCGCGCAAAGGCAGAATCGCTTGAAATTTGCGATCGCGTCCTTGCTTGGCACTGCCGCCCGCGCTGTCGCCTTCCACGATGTACAATTCGGCGCGCTCGGAATCTTTTTCGGAACAGTCCGCCAATTTGCCGGGTAACGACGATGATTCAAGCGCGGATTTGCGAATGACGAGATCGCGTGCTTGCCGCGCCGCTTCGCGCGCGCGCGCCGAGGTGAGACATTTTTGGATAATCTCTTTCGCTTCGCGCGGATGTTCTTCCAGAAACGTAGTGAACGCTTCGGTGAACACAGACTCGACCAAATTTTTCACTTCGGCGTTGCCGAGTTTGGCTTTGGTCTGCGATTCAAACTGCGGTTCTTCCAACTTGACCAACACAATCGCGGTGAGACCTTCGCGCACATCATCGCCCGTCAGATTTTGATCCGCTTCTTTCAGCAGGTTCGCTTTGCGCGCGTAATCGTTCAGCGTGCGCGTCAAGCCCGTGCGAAAGCCCGTCAGATGCGTACCACCGTCCACCGTGTTAATGTTGTTCGCAAATGTGTACACCGAGTCGCCGTAAGAATCTGTGTATTGCACCGCAATTTCAACTTGCGCGCCGTTGGCTTGTTTTTGAACCGTGAACGGCGCGTGAATGACACCGCGATTTTTATTGAGGTAGCGGACGAATGACGTGATGCCGCCTTCAAAGTAAAATGTTATTTCGCGTCCGTCGCGCTCGTCTTTGAACTCAATCGTCAGTCCGCGCGTAAGAAACGCCATTTCACGGAAACGTTGCGCGAGCACGTCGAACTTGTAATCGATCTCTTTGAAAATTTGTTTGTCGGGATAAAACCGCTGAATGGTGCCGGTGCCTTTATCTTGGGGATATTTGCCAACGATTTTGACTTCGGTTTTGGGCACACCACGCGCATATTTCTGCCGATACAATTGCCCGTCGCGGCGCACGGTTGATTCGAGCCATTCGCTCAATGCGTTGACTGCGCTTACGCCAACGCCGTGCAAACCCGACGCGACCTTGTAGCCGCCCTGCCCGAATTTCGCGCCTGCGTGCAATTTTGTCATCACAACTTCAAGCGCGGACTTGCCGGTTTGCTGATGCACATCCACCGGAATCCCGCGTCCGTTGTCTTCAACTGTGACAACCTGTTCCTTGTCAATTGTGATCTGGATGTGATCGCACGCTCCCGCGAGCGCTTCGTCAATTGCGTTGTCCACCACTTCAAAAACCAGGTGATGCAAACCGCGAATATCTGTCGAGCCGATATACATCCCTGGCCGCTTGCGCACTGCTTCGAGCCCTTCGAGGACCGTGATTTTTGAAGCATCATACGTTTCGATGGAGCCGGTTTCCATTTCGATATTTTTTTCTTTTGCCATGAATCTAACCTTTAAGTTGGGTGTGTTGTTGGCGGATGCGTTCGCGCACCATCAAAAGCCACGTCATGCGGTCGAAATAAAACAACATGGTTGCCGCCACCAAGCCACTACCTAGGAATGCGTTCGCTAGAATGTCAAAGCCAATGCCCAGCGGATTGCTGGCGAAAACATCCCAGATGAACGAAAAACCGACGCGGATCAGATAGGACAGAAAGAGCAAGCCCATGGCGGACCAAAAATTATAGCGGAATACTGTAATGCTGTTCAAGATCGCTTGCAATGCATTCACGCGGCTCACAAAGATCGCGGGGAGCGCAAACGCCAGATAGAGCGCAATCCAAAAGATCAGCAACATGCCACCGAGGAATACGAACGACGCAATGCCTTGGCTGACCAGACTCAGGAGCGTCACCGCAATGGTCATCGGGATCAAGACGAGTGACACCAGGACCGCCATGACAATCCCCAGCACCATGAGCGTGCCAAACGCTTGCACAGAACGGATGACAAACGCGGGTGCCAACGTGGTGGATGGGCGAATGACTCGCGCAATGGCTTCGAGATACACACTCGCGATCAAGGCGGCAAGCAAGCCCAGTGGCACCAGCAGTCCGAGCAACGCGCCCACGTCGCGCACAACCAGCCCCACGTTGGGTGTTGCACCCGCCGTCGGTGACGCGATGCCTGTCAACGAGGGAATGCCCAGCGCCAGCACGCTCAGCACATTCACCGAATCGCCCGATGCGCGGAGTGCGTCTTGCATCGCTTGCAAATTTTGCACAGTATCCGTTGGCGCATCCGGCGGCACAGTGCTCGCCAACGCCGCTATTCCTTGATCGAGCAAAGGTTTGACGTTGATTTGCGGACCCAGCCACAGGAATACATCCAACGCAATCGGGATCAACAAGAGCCAGGGACGACGCACGATCAATTCAAAACCGGCGGACAGCGCGTCAATCACGCCCAGCGGTTTCTTGTTTGTGTTTTCCATCACGCCGCATTATAGCCGAACGCTTGTACGAGGTCAAATAAAAATTATCCGATTCCGCTTGTTGCGGCGCACCTAATTTTTGACACTCACCCGCGCTCGTGTTATAATCTATCTACCAAACGGTCGGTAGATTGCGTCAAAGGAGTCGCTGTGCGTAAAGCCGTTGCCCCTGCGCCCGCGAACAAGAACGAAGAAATCCTCGCCACCGCGGTTCGCATTTTCAAGGAAAAAGGGTACCACGCCACCTCGATGCAAAACATTGCCGATGCGGTGGGCTTGCAAAAAGGCAGTCTCTATCATTATCTCTCCAGCAAAGAAGATTTGCTCTTCCAAGTCTTTGAACGCGCCAGCGGCGAACTCACCCAACAGCTCAAAGATATTCTTGCCGCCAACGATCCCTCTGTCATCAAAGTTCGCCGCGCCATTCAAGCGCACCTCATTCAACTCTGCAATCAAATTGATATTTTCAGCGTCTACCTTTCTGAACGGCGCGCGCTCAACACTCGGCATTACGCCAAAGTCCGCGCGGAAGGCGAACTCCAAGCGCGTCTGATCGAAAAAATTATTCAGCAAGGTGTTGCCAGTGGCGAACTCGCCACAGCGGACAGCAAGATCGCCGCGCACGCGATCCTGGGCATGTGCAACTGGCTTCACCAATGGTACTCGCCCGGCGGGCGCTTGACGCCGGAGGAAATTGCCAAGATTTTTGGCGACATGGTTGTGGATGGACTTGCCCGTAAGAAATAAGCGGCTTGCAGTTTCCAATCTATACGGAATCCGCAAGCGGCAATCTAAATTTGAAATCTAAAGAGGAGGCACGATGGCACTGCTTGCAGTTGGCGCACCCGCCCCAGCATTCAAAGGGATGAACTTGACGGGACCCGAAATCAATTCGGAAAATTACAAGGGCAAGAAACCGTTCGCGTTGATCTTTTCCAGCACGCGCGTTGACCCAGCGCAAATCAATGGCGTCAAGTCGCTGTGGCTGAAACACCGCGAAAAAATGGAAATCATCACCGTCTCGTACAAACTCCCCAGCGTTTCGATGGCCAAGGCATTCATGCAACAAATGGGCGCGAAATTCCCCGCGCTCTACGATCCCTCGCAAGCCGTGTACAAATTATTCGGCGTCGAAAATCCAGTCGGGGTGGTCGTCGTGGACGCGGATGGCAACACGGTGTATGCGGTTGAAGGATTAGACACCAAAGATACCAAGTCAATCGAAGACGCGATTGTGGCGAACGTCAAGTAATCGCTGATGAAACCACTCGAAGGTATTCGGGTTCTCGATTTGTCGCGGCTGTTGCCGGGACCGTATGCCACCATGTTGCTCGCCGACCTGGGCGCCGATGTGATCAAGATCGAAACGCCAGGGCTGGGCGATTACATGCGCCTGATCCCGCCGTTTATCACCGAGCCAGAAACAGGCGACGAAGTTGGCGCGGCGTTTCTCGTGTTGAACCGCAACAAGAAAAGTGTTGCGCTCAACTTTCGCAACCAGCGCGGCAAGCAAGTTTTTTTTCGCCTCGTGCGTGATGCCGATGTGATCATCGAATCGTTTCGTCCGGGCGCGGCGGAGAAATGGGGCATTGGCTATTCCACGATCCGCGCGATCAATCCGCGCATCGTTTATTGCTCGCTGTCGGGGTATGGTCAAACCGGACCGTACAAGGATCGCGCGGGACATGATTTGAATTACATTGCGCTAGCCGGCTTGCTCGCAGTGAATGGTACGGCGAATGGCGCGCCCATTCCCCCAGCGGTGCAGATCGCGGACTTGTCCGGCGGCATGTTGGCGACGATCTCGATCCTCGCCGCGCTGATCGGGCGTGGCCCATCCGGCGCGGGGCAGTACCTCGATGTGAGTTTATTCGATGGCGCGCTGTCGTGGGCAGGCACGATTATCGGCGGCGCGTACGCGGCCGGCGGCACGATCGCGCGCGGCGCGATGCAGTTGAACGGCGGCATGGCGTGCTATAACGTCTACGCAACGCGCGACGGAAAATATCTAACGCTTGCCGCCATCGAGCCGCATTTCTGGGCGGCGTTTTGCAAAGCGGTTGGGCGCGATGATTTAAATGCCCTGCACCAAAGCGCGGAAGGCGTGCCGCTCGTCGCCGAAATTTTTCGCCAGCGCACGCTCGCTGAATGGCTGGCGTTATTCGAAACGCTGGATGCGTGCATTGAGCCGGTGCGCGATTTTGGCGAGCTGTTCAACGACCCGCATGTCCAGCATCGCGGACTCGTCTCGACAGTCAGCGGTGTGCCGCAAATCGGCTCGGTGTTTGTGTTTGCGCCAAGCGAACCCAAACGTCCGCCACACCTCGGCGAGCATACGCGCGCAATGTTGACCGAGGTGGGAATGACCGCGGCAGAGATCGCCGAATTGGAAAATGCAGACGTGATTAAAACTTGAGCCCTGGTTGCAGATTTCAGAATGAAACGATTCAATCTGAAATTTACCAATCTGCAATCGGCAATCACCGGGAGGGAAGCATGATCGGTTTTGATTTGACGGAAGAACAACAGCAATTCAAAGACCTGGCGCACGAATTTGCGGAAAAAGAAATTCGCCCCGTCGCGCCCAAGTACGATGAGGAAGAAAGTTTTCCGTGGGACGTGCTGAAAAAAGCCGCGGGGGTTGGCTTGATGTCGTATGCCCTACCGGAAGAGTACGGCGGCGCGGGCGTGACGAGCGTGTTGACCGATTGCATCGTGCAAGAAGAATTGTGGTGGGGCTGTGCCGGCATTGGCACGGCGATGGGCGCGGTGGGTTTAGGCGCAACGCCGATCTTGCTTGCCGGGAATGACGCGCAAAAGAAAAAATATCTTGGCATGCTCGCGCAGACCAAAGCCGACGGCACACCGTATCTGGGCGCGTATGCGCTCACCGAGCCGGATGCTGGAAGCGATGCGGCGTCCATCAAGACGAGCGCGAAAAAAGTAGCGGGCGGTTACGTTCTCAATGGCACAAAACAATTCATCACGAACGGTGGCATTGCGGATGTCTACGTCGTTTTTGCGACGCATGATCCCAGCCAGGGCGCGGACGGCATTGACGCATTCATCGTCGAAGGAACCCAGGACGGCGTCAAGGCGGGACGCAAAGAGAAAAAGATGGGCATTCGCGCGTCGCACACCGCGCAAGTGCATTTTGAAGATGTGTTCGTGCCAACCGAAAACCGGCTCGGCGAAGAAGGCGAAGGCTTTTTGATCGCGATGCGCACGTTCGATCACACGCGCCCCGTCGTCGCGGCAGGCGCGATCGGTGTGGCACGTGCGGCGTTTGAATACGCGCTGGCGTACTCGCTGGAACGCAAACAGTTCGGTCGCCCGATTGCAAAACAGCAAACGATTCAATTCATGCTGGCGGACATGGCAACTGAAATTGACGCGGCGCGTTTGCTCGCGTGGCGCTCGGCGTGGTTGATCGATCACGACGAGCCGAACAATAAAGAAGCGTCGATGGCAAAAGCGTATGCGGCGGATATGGCGATGAAGGTCACGACCGACGCTGTGCAAATTGTCGGCGGGCTGGGCTATATGCGCGATTATCCAGTGGAAAAATACATGCGCGACGCCAAGATTATGCAGATTTACGAAGGCACGAGCCAGATTCAACGGCTCGTCATCGGTCGGTTCTTGATCGGGTTTGGATAAATCGTTACGGTAATACGTATGCGAGTCGGATAGTCAAACTCTGACTATCCGATTTTTCTATCCAACGCAAGTATTGTTTTGCGTAAAGCGCTCAACCACGTTATAATGGTTAACAAGAAGGACTGTTCGCAAAAGGGCATGGTATGCAATACGATTTAACGCACCCGAACAGCGGGCGCATGTTGGATTATTGGCTGGGTGGGAAACACAATTTTGAAATTGATCGCCAGTTGGCCGATCAAGTCTCGCAACGATTTCCACTGTTACCCGAAATGGCGCGCAAGACACGGGCGGTTATGGGACGCACCGTGCAATGGTTGTATGATCAAGGCATACACACGTTTATTGACTTTGGTTCTAGTTTGCCAACTTGCGGAAACACCCATCTCGTCGCACACGCCATTGATCCGCAACTCCGCGTGATTTACTCGGACATTGATCCGATCATTGTTGCGTATGGACAAGAACTGCTCGCCGGTGATCCCTGCGTGCTGTATGTTCAAGCCGATGCGGCGCAACCCAAACAGTTGCTCGAACACCCGGACGCGCAACTGTTGCTGAACGGCGAACGACGTGCGGGCTTGCTCTTTGTTTCATTGGAGCATTTGCTTCCCGATGACGTACTGCGCACGGCATGGCGCACGCTCTATGATTGGGTGGCACCCGATAGTTATCTCTTTGTTTACGGACCCAGTGTGCGTTGGAACAGCGACCCCGATTTGCTCGCGATCAACCAAATGTATGCGCGCGCCGACGTGAAAAGTTATTATCGCACGACGGAACAATTGTGCGAAATGGCTCAACCCTGGCAACCCCTTCCCGATACGGACTATACCGCGTTTAATGTGTGGGATACCTCTAACCCGACGATTGGCAAACGCCTCTTGAATTTTTCGATCATGTTTCACAAATTAGCATGAACCGATTGCCGCCATCCGCGGTTGAACCGCCACCGAGCGATCTCACCCCGCTACTCCAAGTCAGCTTGGAGATCAATCGCTCGCTCAAACTCGAAGAGATTTTGCAAGCGAGTTTGAGCGGGATTGAGCGCGTGGTGGGCGGCAAGTTCGGTTGCTTTTTATTGCGCCAAGCCCACACGGATCGGCTGGAATTGACGTATGCACATGATTTGCCCACGGCGTTGAGCGACCCGCTCAGTAACCTCTCCTTTCCTGTTTTTGCCACCGGCGTGCTCGGCGTGACTGAGCAACGCAACTTGATTTTGGGAACCATCGGCGAGCAAATTCGCGTCATCCTCAACGCGCACCAGATTAACACATTTCTGCTTGTTCCGTTAACCGCCCGCGAGCAAGGCGTTGGCATTTTGTTAGTCAATGTCACCAACAACAAAATCTTGACCCCGCGCAGTATTGACATGCTGACTGCCATCGGCGAGCAAATTGGCATGGCGATTGAGAACGCGCGTTTACATGCAACGCTTGCCGAGTCTGAAGCCTGGCATCGCACCTTTATCGAAAACAGCCTGGACGGTTTCTTGGAAGGGTTGTATGCCAAAGGTAAGAACATTACGTATGTCAATGATGCCACGTGTCAAATGCTCGGTATGACGCGCGCGGAAATTCTAAACACCTCGTCCGCCGATTTATTTGTCAACGATCTCAATCTCATGCTGGAGGCAAACACTGAATTATTTCGCGCTGGTTTCTTGAGCAACCAGCTCACCAAAGTCCGCACCATGAGCGGCGCGATCAAAACGGTCAGCTACACCTCGTATCTGGTGCGCGGTAATGGCGTCAACCCGTCACGCTTTCAAGTGGTGATGCACGATGTGACCGAGCAAGAGGCGAACATTGCTTTGCTCAAGCATCGCGAACAAGAACAAACTGCGCTAAATGCCATCGCCCAAATTCTCAGTCACCCGCTGGAATTCAATACCTCGCTCGAAAACGTGTGTAACCAAATTACTTGCATTACCGGTATGGAAACGGTTGCCTTGCACTTGATCAATCCAGCGGAGCAATGTTTGGAAATTTGCGCGTATCAAGGAGTGGATTCGGCTTTGCTCGGACAAATTCAGCGCCTCGGCTTGGACGATCCGATCACGCGGCGCATTGTTGTGGAGAGCAAGCCGATTGCGCTAGATGATTTGGCGCTATCGAACCTGCCGGGCTTGGCTGGACCGCGCGCGGAGCAATATCATGCCGGGCTGGGCGTGCCGATTCTGCGCGGCGATGTGACCATCGGCGCAATTTTTGCGGGCAGTCGCACGCGCCGGAGCTATGGAAAATCAGATGTGACGTTGTTACTGAATATCGGCAAACAAATCGGCGTGGCGCTGGAAAATGCCGAACTCTATAAACAAATGCAACAACGCGTGAATGAGTTGGATGGCTTGGCGCAATTGAGCGCGGCATGCGCATCCAGTCTCGATCCGCGCGCGATTGCGGAACTTGCGGTAAGTTGGACGCGCCAGTTATTGCCATCCGATTTGTGTAGCGTGCGGTTGGTTGAAACCAAGACGCAACGTTTGATCGCTGGTTACATAAGCAACGGCGCGCCGTTGCGTGATCAGATGGATATGGATGACATGTTGCGCGCCATTGTGGATCGGCGCACCGCCGTCGTCGTCAGCAATGTCGAAACCGATCCATGGTTGTCTGCTATTCATCGCCAGGGTTTTAGCGGCATTGGAATTCGCTCGGTCATGATTGTGCCATTGCCGGCGCGGAGCCATGTGATCGGCACGTTGGCGATTGGACGCCAGGCGGTCCACGCGTGGACGCCAAGCGAAAATGAATTGTTGCAAACGATTGCTAACCAGGTTGGCATGGCGCTGGAAAACGCGCAACTATTTCAAAATGTTTTGAATGAACAACGCAAGGTGCAAGCTATTTTTGATAGTGGCTTGAGCGGCTTGTATGCCACCGACGCGCAAGGCCAGATCGTGCTATTTAATCGCGCCGCCGAGCGCATTACCGGTTGGACTCTGGCTGAGGTGCAAGGGCAATCCTGGCGCGATCTATTCGTCCCGCCAGACGATCAGCCGCCAGTTGATCCGCTCATCAACCAAGCTCTGCTGTATAAAAAAACGGTGCTTAATTATGAAGGGCGGCATATTCATGCCCGCGACGGTCGCCCCGTACCGGTGGCGCAAGCCGTTGCGCCCTTGCTCAATGAAAAGGACGCGGTCATTGGCGCGGTGGGCGCGTTCTGGGATCTCAGCCGCGAGCAAGCCGCCGAAATTTCGCGCGAAAAATTTCTCACTGAAGTGGCGCATCAATTGCGCTCGCCGTTGACCGCTGTGTTGTGTGCGTTGGATCTTTACGAGCGACCCAGCTTGTCGAAAAAACGCCGCGCCGAAATGTGGGGACTGATTGTCAGCGAGGGCGAGCGTCTCAAAAAATTTGCCGATCAATTTTTGGACCATCAAGCTACGGTTACTTTACCACGCGCGATGCGCTGGGAAACCTTTGCCCTCGTGCCGCTCGTGCGCGCGCTTACCGACACAGCCCAATTGGTTACGCCGCGCCGAGAAATTCAGGTGCGCGCGCCCAAAACAAAATCCCTGGTTTATGCTGACCGAGACCGCGTGGAAAATGTTTTACGCAATCTGCTCGACAATGCAATCAGCTATTCGCTACCCAATTCGCCGATCACCGTCACGCTTCGTGTGGCGGGCAAAGATCAAATCGAAATTGCCGTTCATAATGAGGGCACGGAAATTCCCATTGCCGATCAAGCCAAGATTTTTCAGCGGTTTTATCGTTCCACGCAAACAGGCGGCCGCTCCCTGTACGGCCACGGCTTGGGTCTGGCGATTGCCCGCGAATTGGTCCAGTCCATGGGTGGTACCATCTGGCTCAAAAGCACTGCCCAGCACGGGACAACTTTTTATTTTACCCTCCGGAGGTCTCATGAAACCCACGATTTTGATCGTTGATGACGACCCAGCCCTGCGCATCGTAATTTCGGCGCTCTTGCAAGAGGAAGGGTTTAACGTTATCGCCGCGGTTGATGGCGACGAATGTATGCGTGTCGCGTATGAACGCCATCCCGATCTAGTCTTGTTGGATATTATGATGCCCAACAAAGACGGACGCGAAGTGTGCCGACAACTCCGCCAAATTTCCAATGTGCCGATCATTATGCTGACCGCGCTTTCGACGGAAACCGAAAAAGTGGCGCGGCTGAACGACGGTGCGGATGATTATTTGACCAAACCGTTTTACAACGCCGAACTGGTGGCGCGCATTCGATCGATCTTGCGGCGCGCGCGTACCGAGTTTACGCAAACCGCCAGGGTGTACGAAGATGACGCGCTCTATGTTGATTTTGGCGCACAACGCGCGCTCTTGCACAACAAAGAACTCAACTTGTCACCTAAAGAGTGGCGCATCCTCGAATACTTGATGCAACATCCCAATCGCCCAGTTCCGCGGCAAGCGTTATTGGAATACGCGTGGGGCAAAGGCTATGACATCCAAGCCAACTATAACTATCTCAAAGTGTTCATTTCACACCTGCGCCACAAATTACACGAATCGATCCGGCGTCCGCGTTACATTCATACCGAACGTCACGCGGGCTATTGGTTTCAAACGTACAATTGAAATCGCGCATAAAAAATTGCGGACCAAGTTCAACTTGATCCGCAATTTTTTATTTCGTCGAAACCGGCAGAGTGTTACGCATCAATCCCCGGTACCGGGAATTGCATGGCAAAGCGCCTGACCGCGCTTTGCACACGCGTGTGGAGTGCCGCGTCGTCCATGTGCGTCACCACATCCGCAATCCAATCTGCCACCTGACGCATCTCATCCTCGCGCATTCCGCGCGTCGTTAACGCGGGTGTGCCTAAGCGAATGCCGCTGGTCACTGTCGCTTTATTCGGATCGAACGGAATTAGATTTTTGTTGCACGTGATCCCAACCTCTTGCAATTTGTTCGCCGCATCTTTGCCGCTCACACCCAGCTTGCCTACATCCACCAAGAGCAAATGATTATCCGAGCCGCCCGAAACCAGGCGCACGCCGCGCGCCTGTAACTGCGCTCCCAGCGCGCGCGTGTTGACGATCACTTGCTTTTGATAGTTTACGAACGATGGTTGTAACGCTTCTTGGAACGCCACCGCTTTACCGGCGATCACATGTTCCAGCGGGCCGCCTTGCGAGCCGGGAAAAATGGCCTTGTCCACCGCCGCCGCTATTTCAAGCGTGGACAGGATCAGTCCACCGCGCGGACCGCGCAACGTCTTGTGCGTCGTCGAGGTCACGACATCCGCCACTGGCACCGGATCGGGATGCAGTTTTGCCGCGATCAACCCGGCAATGTGCGCCATATCCACCATCAAGCGCGCGCCCACCGTATTCGCAATCGCGCGCAGTCGCGCAAAATCAATCGCGCGCGGATATGCCGTCGCGCCGGCAACAATCAACTTGGGCCGATGCGTCTCGGCAAGCCGTGCAATATCGGCATAGTCTAGCGTCTCGGTTTCCTTGTCCACGCCATACCCGATAAATTTATATAATTGTCCCGACATGTTCACGGGCGCACCATGCGTCAAATGCCCGCCTTGCGCGAGCGACATGGCTAGCACAATATCACCCGGCTGAATCAGCGCGGCATACGCGGCGAGATTCGCCTGCGAGCCGGAATGGGGTTGCACATTCGCGTGTTGCGCGCCGAACAATTGCTTGGCGCGCGCAATCGCCAATGCCTCGGACTGATCGACAAATTCGCAACCATTGTAATACCGCTTGGCAGGGTAACCTTCGGCATACTTGTTGGTCAACACTGAGCCAACCGCTTGCAAGACGGCGCGGCTCGCATAATTTTCGGACGCGATCATTTCCAGTCCTTCTTTTTGGCGCTGGCGTTCGTGTTCGATGATCGCCGCAATTTCAGGATCGACGAGTTGAATTGCATCCGTCGCCAATGAAACCGAGTTTGGCTGTATGGCATCCATGACCTTCTCCTTTGCGAGTTTGCGCGGAACGATCTTGCGCGCTTTTCAGTATAGCACAGCCGAAATAATTGGACAAATCAGGATTTCTATTTGACTAAAATTCGGCTCTCTGCTATACTCTA
>JBBIUF010000094.1:0-15224 GCA_037440365.1 Chloroflexota bacterium | reverse complement strand
CTTGGAATTTCCCAAACGAGACAATCGGATCTTGCCAGGGATCTGGGACATTCCAAAAATTTCGAGAATAGCTAATCTCATCCTCGCTGACCCATATGTGCGTCACACCGATTTCTTGCAAACGCGCACGGACTCCTTCAGCGGTGCGGCCCCACGCCGTCAGTTCCGCCCAATTCGTATGCGCCACGTCGCCAATAACAGTCCGCTGCGCGAAGAACACACGCGTATCGCCAACCGCAAAAATCTTCGCATCAGCGGGTAACTGGGTGTTAATGTAATTCAGCGCGCGATAGTCATGCAAGTTGGTATCCAAATATGTTGCGCGCGATTGCATCCCTAGGAGAAACGGCACGGTTCCCTCGTGCAAAAATAACAAAAAGCCCCATTGTAGGAATACACCAACAAGGAAAAAACTTGCGAGGACTAGATGTAAGAATACGCGTTCCCAATACCTTTTCAGCAACGCAAAGAGTTGCCAAACAATGTAACCAGAGATCACACTGAAAAGCGGAAACAAAATCAACCCGTAACGCAAAAACTGGGTCAGATTCCACCAAACGCCGAAACGAATCGTGGCTATCCCTAAAAGCATGGTGACGAGGGGACGCTTAGGCACGATCAAGTATAGTGGCAGAAACCAAAAAAATAAACTTGGGCCACCGCGATTCTTGACAGGATCGAAATTTTGCCAATGCATATATACATTGTATGGAAATGATACTAGTGCCCCAAGATCATTTCCCATTCCCGCGCCAATCCAGCCGCCGAGCCCCAACGCTTCGGCTGTTGGTTTATGAAGTTGGCCATCTAATCCATAAGTACCGCCAAAAAATGGGTAAACTGGGTTGCCCAACATCAGAAGGTTTTTCAAGTACCACGGCGAAGCGACTATAAACACCACGCTTCCGACAATCAATCCACACCGTAAGACAGATCCGATATTTCGATAGGTCAATAAAGCATCACCGATCAGCAACAAACCCAGAGTCCCCAAGCCAACAAAAGCAAGGTATTTGCTACACATTGCCAAACCGAGAAATATCGCCATCAAAACCAAAGCGCGCCAAGTCCGCGTCTGATGCCACTGCCAAAACATCCAAATGGCAAGAAACTCGTAAAAGACCCAGCCCAGGTCAAGCAATGGCGCGTTCGCTTCCAGACCAACTACCGGAGAAGTCCAATAGATCACACTAGCGATCAAGCCAACCGATCGCCCAAAATGCTCTGTTGCAAATGCATAGATCGCGCCCATTAATGCCAAGCCAAACATGAAATGGGTAAGTTGCGCGGCAATTGAGCTACCCACGGCTAGTCCAAAGACAAAAAGCATACTAGCCCCCAGTGGATAATTTGCTCCCGTATTTAGAAAAACGGGAAAGACCGCATTTTGTTCCAAAAACAACGCGGGTGCCGCAAGTTGGTAGCTTAACGCATCTCCCTCTGTAGGTGGAGCAAGCGCGCTTAGAAAGATGGGGGCAATCAAAAAGACTAGGCCGCAAACCAGCAAACGCTCCAAGTACGTTAACCGCACCCGGGCGCGCCAGTTCGCGGATAATTCGCCCAATGCCGCGCTCCATTCTTTTGATGTCAGACCAACAACACCCACCAAAAATAGTAGCACAAACGGTGCCGATAGCAAATGTGCCAACCCCAGCAAGAGTAACCCATGGCTAAAAAAACCAGCGCCTATTCCCCAAGCCATAATGCTTGAGGTAAGCGCGGACTGAAATAGACACCCTGATTGACGCATCAGCCAGCGCCCCACTCCCACAGCACCGAGCGTGAGCAGTCCCACAAAGCCTATATCAAACAATCGGTCAAACAACATCAATGGTGTAATAGTCTCTTCGGGCAACACTAGCATCCAGTAATGCGCCAACCCGAGTATCACCACGACCAACGCACCTACCGCACTAAACCACCATGCCCGCCGCGTTATATTTGTACGGATCATTGGCGCGTATCTCCGTTTTGAATTAGACATTGCCGTCTTTGCCACAGCAAAACACCTAGAACTAGCACCGTCATCAACGCCGCGGTACGATCATTCAATTGAACTGCGCTCGCTACGAACGCGAACCACGAAAGCAAAACCAAACCAATTAGCATAAACCGATGACGCACTAGAACGAACAGAGGCAATAGGTTGTATGAAAAAATAAATGGGCTTGCGAACAATCCTGCCGTCGTGATAAGATCAAAATCGTTCGTGCGCCAAGTCCAAATCACCAAACCAGCAACGACGAGCGCCGTAATCGGTAACCAAACTGCCGCAGGCAAAATTGCCAACAATCCCCACACTGACGATGAAATTGCGGCACGGGTGCGTTCGCCGCTTCGCGCCAACATCCGCGCGATCCAATCGGGCTGGACGACAAACGACGCCAGCACAAGCACACCCAATACTATGCCGAACCAAACGAGTTGCCGCCGATCATGCCATAGCCAATGCCACAATTGCCACGGTGCAAGCAGTAACACGAGTTGCGGTTTAAGCACGAGGAATGCAAGCGCAATGCCAGCGCCGCCTACCCCAGTCCGCAAAAACGTGAACAACCCCAACATTAAAATGTCGCTTTGACCCAGCAAAAAAGTCAACAAGATCGGCATCGATAGCAAAACAAATACGGCGCGAAACCGCAAAACCGCAATCAAGATTAAGGCTTGGATGCCGCTCCATAGCGCATAGGCAATCGGCACGGGCAAGCCCACAAACGGAATGAATAAAAAATAAAACGGCAACGGGTAAAACACTTCCAGGTTCGGGATTGAATATGGATCGCGACCCTGTAAAATGATCGTTGCGGCTTGTAAAAAAATATCGATATCCTTGAACATCGTTCAACCCACCCATAACCACAATACAAACACGGTGAACAACAAAATCTGAAGCGTCGCCGAGACAATAATCCAAAGTAGCATACGCCATTTACCGCGCCAGACAAATGCCAGCGCGATAAACGCAGGATAAGCGATCGTGGCACGCCACCCTGCCGCCGCCAATGGCCCAAGCGCATACGTACCGAATTGGGCATAATTCAAAATTGGAACGAGCAACTGCATGCATCTACAAAAATGCATCGCCAAACGCTGTCTGCAAATAAAACACCCACGCACCCATTCCCAACACCACACCAGCCAGCGACAATATCGCGTACGCACGTGCGCGGATTGATGTGTTGGCGTTCCACGCCTCAATGATCAAAGGGACAGCAATTAAAAAGCCAACCGGACGCGCCAGCGTAGCACATGCCGCTAGCCCAATTCGCCTGCGCCGCGTACCAAAAAATGTCAAGGTCTTTGAACAACATTAGCGCACCACCTCGAATAGGTACGCGGGCTTGCCGCCGCCATCGCGAAAATCGGCGACGCGGCGCAAACCAGGAACCGTGACGCGCGCGCGGTAGAGATCGTTCAACGGCGCGGGGTGATCGAATTGCAAGATGAGCCAACGCGCGTTGTATGTTTGTGCCGCTACAAACACCGCCGCCACATCATCCGTCGGGATCACAATCACCCGGCGCTGGCTCACATTAGCAAACGAGGGCGGATCGACCGTCATCACAACATCTTCCGCGCGCGCATTGACTGCGAGCCATTGCGCGATGGGCGGGTATGCCGCGTCGCGTTCATTCCACAACGCCACATCGCTTGACGCGCCGATTGGATATACGCCTTGGGCATATAGAAAAATCGCCAGGAACAGAGCTAGCACGATCAAACCACCACGAAAAACCAGGGCGGCTTGAGCAAGTTGCCACGTCCGCCGCCGCCGCGCAATCCATTGGACCAGTGTATCAATGCCGAGCGGCGCGGCAACCGCTAGAAACGGCAAGAGCGCCGCACTCGAATGTAACATACTCCCGTGGGTGCTGGGAAACGTGAACAGAAAGGTCATCGCCAGATATAATAACGCGGCATAAATAAAAAATGAAAGCAATTCGATCTTGCGCCGCAATTGCCACAAGCCAATGATCGCAAATGGCGCAAGAAAAATTTGAAGCGCGCCAAACGCTACGATCAACACATTCATTCCCGCCGCAGATAACTTGGACTGGACGATATTGCCAATACCCCACGCCAGATACCGTTGCGCGGAAAGATCGCTCGTCAAGCGAAATAGTTCGTCGTAATTTGTTAGCCAGAGCGTCTGCGTGCCTGCGCTCGGATACGGCGTACCAATCACCAGCCAGTTCCGCAGAAACCAGGGTGACATCAGAAGCAAGTACCCTAATACACAGGAGACAGTCAACAGTCCTACAAATTTGAATGAGCGAGTTGATTTATTCAAGACCAGAGCGATTGGCACAACCGGGAGCAAAAGCAGACCGTCGGCGCGAGCAAGGTGACTCAGCGCGGCAAGTAACCCCGCGATGAAAAAATAGCGTGCGGAGCGTGTTTCAACGCCGCGCGCGATGAAATATAAACCCACACTCGCAGTCAGCGCGAACGGCGTAAAATTATCCGGGCTGACCCAATAGATCGTGTAGAATCCACTGAACGCGGTAAATAACGCGGCAGTCCACGCATAATCATCGCGCGCAAAAATCCGCCGCGCCAGATAAAAGGCAAAGAGCGGCAAGAACGACGACAGCAAGATAAATGGAATTTGAGCGACGTGGTACGCCATGCCGAAAAGCGCAAAGAATGGCGCGATCAACAACGACGGCAAAGGCATCCAATACAAATTACTGGGGTGCGGTAAGCCCGCTGGGTGATCAAGATAATTCCACAAGACGTTTTCGATCAAGCCGTCACCGCGCGCCACATTTGCCGCAACATGAATCGCATACGACGCATCCATATACCCAGCTTGCGTCAAAGGCAAGGCCGTCGCAATACGAAATACCAGCGTCAGCATGAACAGGAGACCGTACGCGCGCGGTGGTTCAAAGAATTTACGCATAAATAATTTTCTTCTGCCCCAGGTTGCCAAACAAATATACGCCAGCAATCAGCAAAGGAACCCAGACAAAATATTCTTCGCCTTGAGAATAGAAACGCTGATAAAAAATCAGACTATTAAAAATGATCAGCCCAATTGCAAGACCGAACGTAAAAAAGGATTTGCCCTTGGCAATCAGCCATCCAATTATACTGAATAACGGAAACAATAGGACAACAAAATCATAACTCCACGCAAACGGCGCAGTAATTACCGATAGCAATAACGTTATATCTATCCAAACCCGTAAATTGAAACGACCGGGCAAGCGCCACCAGCCGCCGAACGTCAATAACGCCATTAGTATACAAAGTCCCGTTGCCCAGTTTGCACCAAATAGTGCGCCGACCCAGCTTCCCACTGTCGGCGCGGCATAGCCCAGCAAATTTCCCGCGCTAAAAGTTGCCACGTATTCCGCAATCAACGTCGGACGCAGAACCAGCGCGACAAGGCTCAAGCCACCAAGCATCCCGGCGAATCCAAGCACGACGCGCCAGCGGCGCATCCTCACACATTCGAATAAAATGACGGGCACGGTCAAGTAAACAAGTTGCGGTTTAATCGTTGCAAATGCCAGACATGCGCCCGCCGCCCAATCCGATGGTCGATCAGCCAAACACAGAAACCCAACCAATCCAGCCAGCACGAGTAAATTTACTTGACCCGCAATTAACGCCGTTGATATGGGCGAGTATATAAAAGCAACGAACAGTGCCAACCCAATCAAACGCCGCGAGGGCGCATCCACCACAGACAATCGCCATAGGAGGATCGCGCAGGCAAACACAATGACTATATTTGTGAGCGCCCACCACCACGTCGCACGCGCAAAAGGAACCATAGCATATGGTAAAAGCATCATCGCCAACCAAGGCGGGTTCCAAACCATCATCGCATAATCTTCCTGCCAGCCAGTCTCGCCTTGTTCTATTCGAACCATTGCCTCGGGCGCGTAAGGATTTTGGCGATGTGTCAACAAATAACTCGCACTCCAATAGGCGCGAAAATCAATCCGGCCCACTTGACCTGGCAAAGGCGAGGGTATTGCCAACAGACCAACGCCACAGCCCAGCACGAACAACCCAACCAACAACTGTTTCATTTTTGATTCGCCAGCCGCACCCGCAATAACGTATAGATCGCTTCGACGCCATCCACCCACGAAATTTTTTTGCCTTCGTCCGCGCGGCGCGGATTATACGAAATGGGCACTTCGATAATGCGGTGACCACGTTGCGCCAGATGCCCTGTGATCTCCGGCTCAAAATCGTAATGGACACAGCGCAAACGCACACCGCGCAATAATTCGCGACGGAAGACCTTGTATGCCGTTTCCATATCCGTCAGCCGCACACCAAACAAAAGATTCGTTAGTCCAGTCAAAAAACGATTGGCAATGCGCGTGCGCAGTGGAATGTTCCGTTTATGCGCGTTCAAAAAACGCGAACCATACACCACATCCGTCTTGCCATCGAGAATCGGTCTCAAGAGATTGACATACTCGTTTGGATCAAGTTCCAGATCCGCGTCTTGAATAATGACCAAATCGCCCGTCGCATGAAACAAACCCAGCCGCACCGCCGCGCCCTTGCCCACATTGATCGGCATCGAGTAAGCGCGAATCAGATCGGGATGCGCACCCTGTTTCGCCTCGATGATCTGCGCGCTTGCATCCGTCGAGCCGTCGTTCGCCACGATGATCTCCATCACCAGGTCGCCCACATCCACGCGCGCCACGCGCTCGATTAATTCGCCGACCGTCATCTCTTCGTTGTAGACCGGAATAATGACCGATAATTTCACCGTCGTCTCCGAAAATTAAGGTGTCACCACGCGATAGATTCGCACGGCATCATTTGCAAAAACTTGCGCCAGGTAACTCGCCTGCGCCGGATCAAAAGCACCTAGGTCGCGTTCGCCGCGTCCCCAAAAAACGTAGGCGATGCCTTGCTCGCGTACAAACGTCGCGCGCCAGGCGTCGTCAGTTGCCGCGTTAAAAAATTTTTCCGTGGCAAGACGCTTGTCGTCAAAGCGAATGGTCTCGTAACGCTGTCCAACAAAAACCGGGTTGCCCGCGCGTGCGGGGATAAAACTACCGGTCCAATATGCCGATAGTATCACCGCGTCCCGCGCCGTGTTCGCGTGTAACCAATCCATTGCATTCAATTCCGCAACCGGTCGAAAGAGCGGATAGGGTTGCACGAATCCTAATAGCGCGGCGCTACTGATCCAAACATACACATTCGCCAAGCTGGTCAACGCAATGAGACTGATCACAATTATTTTTTGCAATCCGGCTACACTATAATTCGGACGCCGACTCAACGCCACAAACGCGCGCGTCCGCGCCAGCCACGGCAACGCCACATCGCACAAACCCACTGTTGCCAAAATCGCCAGCGGCACGTTCAGCCCCAAGACAAAGCGGCGTTGCGGATTCAACGGAGCGTAGAGTAACACAGCCACCACGCCAACCCAAATCCACAAGAACGCGAGTGGCGAATGTGTCGATGAGCGAATCTGCTTTAAAGTCAGTGCGCCTAATAACAGATACGGCGCATACGCTAGAATATAGTGCAATGGGTTTGGCGAAAGCGTGATCGCTTGTGCGTTCCAGGTCTGCAAAACCGGGTTGGTCATCAGCACAAATTGGTAGTACAGAAACAACGGTAAAGGAATTGCAAAGGCAATGAACAGCACACCTGCGTGCCGCCACAAAATTTTGCGCGCACGCCAAGTCAAATATAAATAACTTGCGCCCGCCACACCCGCCGTAAGAAAAATCAAGAATGGATAGACCAACCCCATCACCAGATTGCCGATCCCAGCTCCGACTGCCAACAACCAACGCCGCTGTTCCGGTATCGCATCGCTGAGCGCGTATCCCAGCGCCACAAAGACGGCTAGGATCAACACAATATTCATCGCGTAATGCGGATAGGTCATCGCGCCGAAAAACAAATGCGCCTCCGGCATGCGCCAATCGAGCGGAGCCGCGCTGAGTGCATCGGCCTGTTCCCAGGGAAACCACGCCCAATCAAACCCAGCACCCAACACCGCAAATAGAAATGCCGTCCAGCGTTGAAAAGCATTTTTCAAAAATAGACTGATGAAACCAAAGAGTGCGAGCCACAATATCGCCGCGGTTCCCGCACGCGCGCCATGCCACATCGCAGTGGCTGAAAGGTTGAATACGCGCGCGATATGTCCTAATGCCAAATAAAACACTTCGAGAAACGCCGCCGCGTGCGGCTCGGTCGTAAATGGAGTGTGATAAAGCCATGCGCCGCCCAGCCCTTCGCCAATCGCCGAGAGATAACTGCCATCTTCAACGTTAATCAACAAACCCGTGTAGGCCGTCCCAGGTTGCGCCAAGACATAGCCAAGCATATACGGCACTTGGAGCATGACCACCAGCGCAACCGCGAATCCCACAACCGCGCTCCATTCGCGGCGCGAGACACGATCAACGGCTTGCTTCATCCCACCCACCCCCACAACACAAATTGCGCGCAGAGGTATAGCGTCAAAACAAATCCAGGATAAACCATCGCGCGTTGCACCCAAGGACGCTTACTCCACACACCGCACAATGCAAAAAGCGGAAAAAACGTCAGCGCATATCGCCCCATCGAATTCAGTGGTTGCGTTTCTACAACGCGCATCGTCACCACAATCAAACTGGCCCAGGCATACAAATTCCACAACGGCGGTAACGCGCGCCAGCCGATCACGAGTGCCAGCACGCTCAGCGTCGTGACCAAAAAATTGAGCGCATCTGCTACAATAAATTTTCCCGCCGCCAACGTTTGCAGAGCATAAAAATAATTTTCCCAGGGCAGCGCCATCTTCGCATGCAAGTCGGTTTCAGCCAGCGGCACAACGGACGCATCACCAGTGACCGCGCGTAATCCCAGGTATAACCCGATCGCCAGCGCGGGTAACGCCAATGCCAAGCTCCGCGCAAATTTTTGATCGAACGGGCGCACACGCCACACGGCATACGCAAGCGGCACGATAAGCGCAACGCCTTGCAAGCGAGTTAATATAGCGCAGAAAACCCATAGACCCGTGAAAGCCCAGTGCCGATTTTGCATCGCGCGCAATGCCAGTAATACCAACACCAGAAATAACGATTCGGTGTACGCGCTCAAAAAGAAAAATGCGGTTGGAAAAATCAATAGCAACGCCACCGTGCGTTTTGCCGTCGCCGCGTCCCATTGCTCACGCACGGTTTGAGCCAAGAGCACAAGCGCAACGATGAACGCCAAGTTGGAAATGACGAGCGCGGCGACAAAATTATCGCCGATGATTGCGCCAATAATACGAACAACTGCCGGGTATAACGGCGGAAAATGTGTATCCCCAATAACCGTGCCATACCCACGCGCCGCAATCGCCAGATACCAATTAGCGTCAAAACGTTGCCACACCGACAGCCATGGATTTTTTTCCGGCGTCACACCACGATACGGAAAAATTTCTTCGGCAGGATATACCGCGACACCCAACACTTGGCCCGCCAAGTTTCCAGCGACCGCGCGCCCTTGACGCAACGACCACACACTATTCGTCTGCGCGTCCAGGACAAACCCAGGATCACCCGCGCGAAACGCAAACGCCGTGCCATTGACCACGCGCGAGTATGCGTAGCGTTCGCCCGTTGCCAGATCAAATACCGCGAGTGTCGGCGCGCCATAGAGATCGAGATTTTGCACCACAATCGGGAACAGCGCCGCGATCAGAAATGTCCACGCGGATAACGTCACGCGCAAGGCAAGGTATGCGCCTAATGCAAAACGCCACGCCGGATCAAGCGCACGCCAGCCTTGCAAAGCGCGTTGCACCAGGTTCATCGGCGCACCCATACGCCTGCGGTATCGTCGCGATATTGCCGCGTCCATGCCGGGGACTCGTCCAGCCGTGTCGCGAGCGGCACAGATGGCGGTATGATCACCCATTGCACATCATACTGCATCAATTGTGCATCCCAACCCGGCATGGCTTGAATGATCTGCAAGTAATCGCGTGACAATGCCTCGCCATAAAAATCAGTTTGTCCATCAATGAACACGCGATAAGCGGGGAAACCTCGATATAAAATATAGCCGCCCCAAGTGAGCGCATTAAACAGCTTGCCATTGAATTGTCCGTCGATCACGCGATCCATTGCCGCAACAGGAAAGACTTTGGGATCGAAACGATTCCCTTGGCCCCAGACATCAAAATTCATCCCGCGCGCATTCAACACGATCAGCGCCACCGCGCCAAGCACCGCCCAGTGCCAACCCCAAGTCGCGCGGGCAACGTAATCAAGCCGTACCAGCACGCGACTCACACGCGGTAATATTAGCGCAAGTTCCTCCACAACAATCGGCGTCAACATCCATACCGCAACAATTGCATACAAGGGGATATTCCGCGCCGAGTATAACGCAAACGCGGTCCACGCCGTCAGCACAATAATGGGGGTCCATTCCAATTGGCGACGACTGCGCCAAGCCGCGACGAGCGAAAATAAGAGTAATGCCGCAAAGGGAAAAACATTCAGCGCGTGAAAATTCGGGCTAGCATATTCAACAGTGAGATCGATGAGCCAGCGCGATTGCAAATACCCAACACTATGCACGACCAATTGCCAGCCAACGGGATTCACACAGGCCAAACCCAGCATCGCCAAGAACAGGCCGCATAATTCCGCGCCTCGCTTGAATTGTTTTTCGAAAAGTGCGCCGACCGCATACAGCCATACGAGCATCAAGCCCATAATAAACGCGCCATGCAAATTCGCCCACACGATGATTAGCGGCAACAGGAGCAATAATTTTCGCCATTCATGCGTGCGCCGATAATCTTCCAAGACAACTAGAGCGAGCATAAAGCACAGCCACGAAAAAATATGCGGGCGTGGCAGTTTGTGAATCGAAGCAACGATCGAAGCGGTATATGCGGCAACGCCAGCGATCGGCGCAGGCACGCCGCTGGCTTGAATGCCAAACGCCAACAGCGCAAATGTCAGCGCAAACACCAACGCCGTGAGCCACGCCACACCGTTTAGCCCAGCCGCTCGATCCACGAGCGCGAACAAAACTTGGCTCAGCCATTCGTGCGGGATCAAGTCAGCGCCCGCCATGGTGGACGAAAAAATATCGCGCGTGAGAATTTGCCCAGTTTGTACCATCACCCTGCCTGCGGTGAGATGCCGGCCTAGGTCGCCGTCGCCGGCGTTAAGCATCTGTGGCATGAACAACAAGCTATCGTAAAAAACCAAGAGAAAAATGATTGCGGGGATCGAAGGCAACAGCCAATTCCACCCGCCTTGCCAAAATCGATCAGGGCGCATCATAACGATAGATCCTTAAATCGCCAAACGCCGTCACACTGACCTGTCGCATCGTCGCGTCCAGCCGCGCAAGATTACCGTGCGGCTGACCCGCTTGTTCTGCTTCATCCAGCGCCGTCTGAAAAATTACAAACCAGATGTGTGAATGTCCGCGCAACGCATCATTCCATTCTACAGGAAACACCTCCATTGCTTCTTGCGAAGCGCGCGCCAGCGTATCGTTGCTCGAACCAACAGGGTCAGCCAGAAATTCTTGCGGCAGTGCACGATCATAATATCGCATCGAAAAATAGGAGAGTTTGTTGTCATGCAAGATTATATCGCCGGTTTGAGTTTGCGCGCGCAAAAATTGATCGGCTTGCGCAAACGGCGCACGCCGCCACTCGCCCCAACTCGTGTAAAACACGGGGAGCACTCCGGTTGCAATGATCACGACAATTCCAACCATCGCCATTTGGCTAGCGCGCGGCGCGCGCGCGGCAAGCAATCCCAACACAGCATAGTAAACCAGCGATGACGCTATCATCCCGCGTGGAACAAAAACCGGGCGCATCACGTATGAAATGAAAAACATGAGCGCGGGCGGAACCAAGACAAATGCAATAAACAATTCCAGCATCGGTGACGCGCCGCGCCGCATCCACCGCGCCAGTTCCAGCGTGGCAAGCGCAAAAATTGCCAGCGTGATGAATAATGCAATCGCTAACTCAAGAGTCGGTAATGGCAGATACGTCGTAAAGACCATTAACGCCTGTAATAAATCAGTCAAACCAGGTGGTTCGGTCCAAAACGCGCGTTGAATTTTTGCGAATTGCGTTGGAAGGTAAATCAACCACGGCGCAAACCCAAGTCCGCCTAGCGCCTGTGCCGCAAGCAATTTGATTTCCTTGCGCCAGTTTCGTTTCAAGAGAAAATAAACATTCGCCGACATCAGCGTCAAAAAAGCCAGGTTGTGCGAATAGAGCGCCAGCGCCGTCGAAAGCGCCACGAGCATCCACGCGCGCGGAACATTTGCCGCGAATCGTATGACCGCATACACATATAAAAGTAGAGTGGCCGCCAGCAGAGCGTACATGCGCAATTCTTGCGCGTGATATATTTGAAACGATGCCAGCGCCGTCAAGCCCGCCGCCCACAACCCAGCGCGCCGACCCAATCCGCGCGCCGTCACGACGTACACCAGCGCAACCACAACCATCGAAAGCGAAACAGACAACATACGCAAAGCAAACGGACTAGGGCCGACCAACGCAATCCAAATATGCAACAGAAAATAGTACAACGGCGGCATCGTGTCTGCGGCGGTTCCAGCGATAATCGCGCCAAAGTCTTTTTCTGCCAGGAAGAACGCAAACGTTTCGTCATACCACATGGGGCGAACCGCCAGCGCGATCAGGCGCAAGGCGAATGCGGCAAGTAAAACGCCTCCGACAAAAATATTATCTTTTGATTTCATAGATCGCATAGGTATCTTCTGCCGCGCCCAATAATCCGCGTTTGCCATTCTGCGTAATGAATTCTAATGGCACTTGGCCATAAATTTGCCTTAGGTAACCTTGCGCGAATTGTTGTAATACTTGGGCGTCCTCATCCGTCAACGAATCATAACCTGATTGTGCCATGTAATCCAAACCGCCGCGACTCACCAAGATATGCGTGTAACCTTGCTGACGCCACAACGCGGCAAGCGCATCGGCGTCGCGCGCTTGCGTGCGCGCGTGCGCGAACAGATCAAGAATCGCATCGGGTTGGACTGAACGTTGGGCATAATAACTGCGCGGCTCCCAGAGAAATAACACACGCGCATCGGCTGGCAATTGCCTGTTGACGAACTGGATCGCTGAAGCGTATCCGCCCAAATGACGTGTCAAGTATGACGCGCGCGATTCCGCGCCAACCAAATACGCCAATGGATTGTCGGCGGCAAAGCCCAGCGCATAACCCAGACCCGTCAGTCCCAAAATCAACCCAACAACCAAACGTATAAAACGTTGCAATGAAAATTGGGGCAGATCGAGATCGCCCACGTGATCGAACGCAATCGCCGCCATGATCGCCAAACCGGGAAACGCGGGGAACAGCAAGCGTGTCTGCAACAATAATTTCGACTCAGCGATGCCAAAGAGCCAAAAGCCATAAAGCATGAGCGAAAAGATAACCAGGTCGCGTAAGATCGGATTACGCGGAGCACGCGGCGGCTGGCGTAATACCAGAAAAATCAACGGTAACAAACCCAACAACAAAGGGCCAATGGTCGCTTCGTAACCTAGCCCACCTTCGGTCCCAAAAATCGCCGCGTCCCAGGGTGCAGTCACCAATTGCAAGGGCGCGTTGATCAACCCGGTTCCCAAACGACTAAACCATTCTGCGCGAAAGGAATCCCAGTTGGGTCCGCCCAAAATAAATGGATAAACTGGATTACGGGTAAAGATGAGATTGCGGAGATACCATGGCGCGGCAAAAGCAATCACTGTGGCAAAATGAGTAACCCCAAAGCGCCAACGACGCGAGGACGCAGACAACAAAATCAGAATGCCCAGCGCGATGGGAACAATCGCGGCAGTATACTTGATCCCAAGCGCCATTCCCACAAAAGCGCCGGAGAACGCGAACCAGCGCCAATCATCTTGGGCGCGCGCAAGGAACAACACGAACAGGGCAACAAACGTATAAAAGCCAAGCGCAACATCAACGTATGCCCAAGTAGCAATCGCTAACAACGACGGCACGGCAACCAGCAACGCGCACGCAAGCCACGCTACACGCACATTCCAATACCGTTGTGCGAACGCAAACACCGCGCCGAGCATCAGGAGGAAAAAACCAAAATGAAGCAATTGTGCCGCAATGTCGCTTTTCAAAAGCATGGCGGCAAGGAACAGCATTTCGACAAGCGAAGGAAAATTCAGATAAAGAATGTCCGGCGGCGCGGCAATGCGTCCGCGCTCAATCGCAATTTTGCCGATGACCAGATGGTACGTTTGCGCGTCCCACGCAATCGGCGGGGTGAGTGCAAGCAGAAAAGCCAATCCCAGCGCAATCCCACAAAACCATGCCAGCATCCGTTCGAAACGAGAAACGATGGGCAATTTTACTAAACGCAAATCACGCCACGCCATACACAAATCGCCGCGTAATAAAAATGCGGCGACAAAAAGCACTATCCAAAAAAGCAGAGGATTGAGTAAGCCACCCAGCCCCAACGCAAATACCGCAAACGAAATCAGCCCCAAGCCTAAACCGGTTTGCAAAACTAGCGCTTCAAGCGGCGAACCAAACGTCAACGCACGCGTCACTCGCCGACCTAACGCACTCGCTATCGCAAAGAGTGCGCCCGCCACCATCACATCGCCAAGCGTATTCATCAACGCCAATGCATTTTCGACGGTGAATGGCTTGTGGACAATGTAATAGCCGGTAATGACTGAAAAGAGCCACACCAAAACAAGCAGAACTAGAATCACTCCTAGAACAACCCGGCGGCTAGGCATTTATTCTTTCCCGATAACCTTGACTGCGTTATTGAACAAGCACTGCGGGTTTCCGCATTTGCAAATATAGATCTACCGCAACCAGCATAAATAAACCTGTGCGCGTTAACACACCAATCACATATAATAGCGGCGCACTCAAACTCAGCGTGAGGGGCCAATCGAGCAATCCGGTGAAACTGAGTGCCAGCACCAACAAGATACCACGCCAATTAGGATAAGCCAACAGCCAAATCGGAATGACGAGAGTTGCCCATTGTGGGCTCCACCCTTTGCTCCACAGCAAAAACAATGACAAGGTAATGCCGGTGAAGAGGATGAGGTGACGCGGATTATTGCGATCCCATTTCCGTGAAAAAATGAAAATGAATGGAATCCCAATCAGAATCAACACCGCCCACATCGGAACCACAGAAGCATTATAGATCGGAATCCCCGCCAACCC